>CAZYHE010000353.1:1601-5416 GCA_964647225.1 uncultured Anaerolineales bacterium | reverse complement strand
AAATCGCCTCCGATGCGTAGCCTTTGCGCCAGTGCTCGCGGGCAATCGCCAGGCCGTAGCCGAAGGTGCCGTGGCGTGAGTCGCACGAGTGGGTGTTGATGGTGCCGACCGGGACGCCGGCCAACGTCTCGATCAGCCAGCGGTAGGCGTGATCCTTGGGCTGGGCGAGCGCGGCCTCGGCCGCGAACTTCTTCGTGCCCTCGTGCGAGCGCGGGAACTCGACGTGGTAGCACTGCCGGGCGATCTCGCTGTCCTGATCCCAGCGGTCGAACGCTTCCCAGTCGCCCGGCTCGACCCCGCGGAGGCGGATGAGATGGCCTTGCCAGATGTTCATGCTGCGTCCCGATTCGTCGAACAAATCGGACCACCCACCTCTACATCGCCGATCTCCGCCGCCGTTCTGTCAAGAAAGCCGCTGGCGAAACGCAAGAACGCGTCCACATCCGCGAAGTTGGAGGCCAGTCCCACCGACACGCGCACTGCGCTGATGTCGTGGCCGAAATGGCCGCGCATCTCCCGGCGCAGTTCCTGGAACGAGGGCGCGTGCGGGCGTCCAAAGAAGCTGCGCATGATCTCCGGCGTCAGCCCGTGGGCCACCTCGCCCGCGCCCGGATTGCAGAAGCAGCCGGTGCGCAGCGAAATCCGTTCCCAATTCGCCAACTGCTCGATCCGCCCGTCATCAAGTGCGCGACCATCGCGGTCGAAAAAGGTCATTGTCACCGTGCCGCCCCGCATGACCGAATTGGCCGGCCCGTGAATCTTGACCAGCGGCTGGCCCGTGCCATGACGCATGGCGGACAGGCACTCGATCAGCCAGTCGGTGAGACACATCACCCGCTCGTGGATGGCGTCCAGCCCGACCGCGGCCAGGTGGCGCAGGCCGATCTCGACCGCCGGGATGTTCAGGTAGTTGACGGTGCCATCCTCGAAGCCCGCCTCGCCCGGCACCAGGTAATGGCCGTCCCCCTGCACCGAGGAGATGGTGATCGTCCCGCCGGCGTACCAGGGGCGCGCCAACTTCTCCAGCGCGGCTTTGCGCGCCAGCAGGCAGCCCATGCCGGTCGGATAACCGAACATCTTGTAGAATGAGAGTGGCACGAAATCGGGCTGCCAGCGCGCCAGGTCGAGCCGGTTGGTGGGCGCAAAGGCTGCGGCATCCACCAGCACATCCCAACCCCGCGCGTGCGCCGTCGCGATCATCTCCAACGGGTGCTGGACGCCTGTGAAGTTGGACTGTGCCGGGAACGCGAACAGGTTGTGGCGGCCCGGCGCGGCCAGCGCCAGATACTCGTCCAGCGTCGCCGGATCAATCCGCAGTTCGGGTTCGACGACGGGCAGATAGGTGAACCGTGCGCCCCGCTGCCGGGCGAACTCCCGGATGCCGTTGACCGAATTGTGGTTGTCGAAGGTCAGCAGGTAGTGGTCGCCCGGCCCGAACGGGTACGCCTCGCCCACCAGCTTGAGCGCGGCGGACGCATTCTGGGTGAAGATGGCGACATACTCGCCAGGCGGCGCGTTGAAGAATTCTAACACGTAAGCCCGCGCCTGATCCACCAGGCAGGTCATCGCCTGGGAGGTGGGGTTGTGCGAGTGCGGGTTGCCGAAGACGTTGTGGCTGAGCAGGTCAAGATGCTCACGAAGCTGGCGCTCAGCGTACAGCCCGCCGCCGGTGTAATCCAGGTAGACCTGGCCGGTGGCGTCCAGTCGAGCGTACTCGCGGGCGCGCAGGTCGTCCAGGGCAGCGGTTACAGCGTAGGCTGGGGAAGCGATTAGAAACGCGGCATAGGCCGCGTCCTTTGACAGGAAACAGGCAGGATGCGAGGCCACGGCAGTGTATGCCCTCCAGAAAATAAGATGTCTATGTGTAGAGGTAGGGATGTGCTGATAGGAACTATCCGAAAACGGGCCTTGCGCCAGCCGAAAGGCGCTTCGACGGGTTCAGCGCCCGCAGTTCGCGGATAGACACTAAATTCTCATGCGGGGATCGAGCGCATCCCGCAGGCCGTCGCCCAGCAAATTGAACCCCAGCACGGCCAGCAGGATCACCAGCCCGGGGAACGTGGCGACGTGCGGCGCCAGCATCAGATAATCCCGGCCATCGCTCAACATGGCGCCCCATTCCGGACTAGGCGGCTGCGCACCCAGGCCCAGAAAGCTCAGGCTGGCCGCGGTCAGAATGGCGGTAGCGATGCGCATGGTGAGCAGGACGAGCACCGGCGCGAGGATGTTGGGAAACAGATGCAAACGCATGATGCGGCTGTTCGTCGCGCCGACCGTGCGCGCCGCGACGACGAAATCGCGCTCGCGGATGGACAGCACCGAGCCGCGCACGACGCGCGTGAATGTGGGGATCGAGAAGATGCCGACCGCGATGATGACGTTTTCCAGCCCCGGCCCGATCACTGCAATGATGGCGATCGCCAGCAACAGACCAGGAAATGCCAACTGGATATCCACCAGCCGCATGATCAGCATGTCCACTTTGCCGCCGTAGTAACCAGATACCATGCCCAACACGATCCCGATCGAGCCGCTCAGGAGCGCGCCCAGGAAGCCGATGCGCAACGAGATTGCCGCGCCGTACAAGATGCGGCTGAAGATATCGCGGCCATGCACATCGGTGCCGAACCAGTGCGCCGATGAAGGGGATAACAAGCTCGCGCGCAGGTTTTGTTTGATCGGATCATACGGCGCGATCAACGGCGCGGCGACCCCGGCGACGATGATGAGCAGGACCAGGACGCCGCCGAACATGGCCGCCTTGTTTTTGAGCAGCCGTGTCCAGGCGTCGCGCCATAGGCTGCGCGGACGGGCCGCGAGCGCAGTGGCCGCGCTATCTGTGGCCGTGGCCGCCCTAGTTGTTGCCATAGTGAATCCTCGGATCGAGCCAGGCGTAAAGCAAATCTACCGCCAGATTGACCAGCACGAACTGGATGGAGAGGATCAGCAAGATGCCCTGCACCATGGGAAAATCCCGGAAGCCGATCGAATCAACCAACAGCCGGCCGATCCCGGGATAGGCGAACACGGTCTCGGTGATCACCGCGCCGGCCAGCAGATAGCCGAACTCCAGGCCGACCACAGTCACGACCGGGATCAGGCCGTTTTTGAGCGCGTGGCGATAGATCACCGTCCCAGAGCGCAGCCCTTTCGCCGTGGCCGTGCGGATGTAGTCCTGATTGAGGACTTCCAGTAGGCTCGCGCGCGTGACGCGCGCGATGATCGCGGCGGCGCCCGCGCCCAGCGTGACGCCGGGCAAAACCAGGTGCCGCCAATCGCCGCGGCCGCTGGTGGGGAACCAGTGCAAATGCACGGCGAACACCAGCATCAACATCAGACCGAGCCAGAAGGAGGGGGTGCAGATGCCCAGCAGCGCCGCAACGGTGCTGGCATAGTCAATGAACGAGTTGCGGCGCGTCGCCGATATGATGCCTGTCAGCAAGCCCAGGATCACGGCGATGACGATGCTGATCGAAGTCAATTGCCAGGTCGCCGGCAGACGCAACCCGATTTCATACGTCACAGGATTACGCGTGCGTGTGGACTTGCCCATATCCCCCTGGAGCAGGTTGGTGATCCAGGTGAAATACTGCTCTGGCAGCGATTTATCCAGGCCCAGATCCTGCCGTATCAGAACCAGATCGGCTTCGGTCGCATCCAGCCCGGCGATCATGCGCGCCGGATCGCCCGGCACGAGGTGCAACAGCAGAAAAACCGCGACCGAAACCCCGAACAGCGTGGGAATGAGTGCGACCAGGCGTCGCAGGAAGTAGGTGAACACGCTGTTGCACCTCTTTGCAGGTGATAGATGATGG
>CAZYHE010000353.1:0-1501 GCA_964647225.1 uncultured Anaerolineales bacterium | reverse complement strand
GTCGCGCGTTTTCAGTGACGGCGACTACTTATAGTACCCGGTCCGCAGATAGGCGATGCCGTCCGGCTGGATCACCATGCCGCCGCACTTGTTGTTGATACCGCCCAGCACCTTGGTCATCCAAAGGAAGATCCACGGCGCCTCTTCGATCGCGATCTCCTGCGCCTTCGCGTAGGCGGCTTTGCGCTTCTCTTCATCCGAAGTCGCGAGGCCGGCTGCGATTTGCGCATTGAAATCGGCGTTGTCCCAGAAGGCCAGGTTGAAGGACGCCGGCGGGATGGATTCTTTGGCGAGCAGCGGCCGCAGCCCCCAGTCCGCATCGCCGGTGGACGGCGACCAGCCCGCGTAGTTCATCATGCTCTTGTTTTCTTCGGCCTTCTTGAACCGCTCCGCGGTCAGGGTCGCGGCTTCCATCGTGACGATTTCCACCTCGACGCCCACCTCTTTCAGTTGGCCCTGGATCGCGACCGCGACGGCCTTCGACTCGGTGTTGTCGGACGCCCACAGCGTCGTCTTGACGCCGGTTACGCCGGCCTCTTTGAGGAGCGCCTTCGCCTTTGCGACATCGTAGTTGTAGGTTTTGACCCCCTTATAGCCCCACACGCGCGGCGCCAACGGGGAGTCAATCAGTTTGCCATAACCGCCGAGCACGGCATCAATGATCGCCTGCTTATCAATGGCGTAGTTCAACGCCTGGCGCACGCGCTTGTCCTTGAACGGCTCTTTGGTGGTGTTCATGGCGACCCAGTAGGTGTAGATCGCCTCGTTTTCCGCCACAGAGACATCTTTGTTGCCGGCCAGCAGCTTGGCCTGGGCATAGGGCACGGTGTTGATGAACTGCGCATCGCCGGCCTGCAGCATGTTCAAGCGCGTCCCCGCTTCCACCACCGGCTTGATGATGAATTTGTCAACCTTGGCGCCCTGCGCAGGGTTCCAGTAATCGGCGAATCTTTCGACCGTCAGATGGTCGCCGGGGATCCACTCCGTGAACTTATACGGGCCTGTCCCCACCGGCTTCTTGCCGAACGCCGGCGCATCCGCGCCCTGCTTGGCCGCGGCCGGGCTGACGATGCCGCCCGCGGGATGGGCGAACGTCGCCAACATGGCGCCGAACGGTTTCGCCATCGTGAACTTGACGGTGTAATCGTCCACCGCTTCGGTCTTGGCGATGACGCTATACAGCCCGTAACGCTTGAGCTTGTTATCCGGGTTGGTCATGCGGTCGAAGTTGTATTTGACGGCCGCGGCGTTGAACGGCGTGCCATCGTGGAACTTCACATTCTTGCGCAGGGAGAAGGTGAAGGTCATCGCGTCCGGCGTCGCCGTCCACTTCTCGGCCAGCATTGCCTGCATTTCCATCTTTTCGTTGAAGCCGACCAGACCCTCGAACATCAGCTTCTCCGGGCCATAGGACGCGTTGTCATTGGTATCCTGTGGATCCAGGCTAACCGCATCCGCATACTGGGCGACGGTGATCGTCTTCCCCGCGCCCGAGGCGGCC
>CAZYHE010000352.1:2197-5441 GCA_964647225.1 uncultured Anaerolineales bacterium | reverse complement strand
GTCTTCCCGAAGGAAGGCTCGGGCTGGGAGACGGAAGCGAATGCGCTGGTCAAGAAGGCAAAAATCAACCCGGCGGCGCGCACCTTCCTGGATTGGGCGATCAGTGCTGACGCGATGAAGGCTTACGCCCAAAGCTACCCGATCACGGCGATGGACACCGGCGTGGCGATCCCGGCCGGCTACCCCGCCGATCCGCTCAAGCAACTGATCAAGAACGACCTGGTGAAAGCCGCAGGCGAGCGCGAGCGCGTCCTGCAGGAATGGATGAAGCGCTACGACGTCAAGTCGGAGCCGAAGTAAGATACGCGACGTGCCTGGCACTCCCGAAAGTGCCAGGCACGTCGCATCGAAAGCAGGAGCGGAAGATGACCGCGACGCCACCCTACCTACAGATTCGTCACATCCATAAGCTCTTCGGCAAGATCGCGGCCCTGGATGACGTGTCGCTGGACGTGCGCGAGGGGGAATTCCTCTTCCTGCTGGGGCCGAGCGGCTGCGGCAAGACCACGCTCCTGCGCATCATCGCCGGGTTGGAGGAACCGAGCGCGGGGCAGGTGATCCAGGCGGGGGTGGACGTCACGAAGCTGTCGCCGGGCCAGCGCGACTTCGGCATCGTCTTCCAGTCCTACGCGCTTTTCCCCAACCTGACCGTGACGCAGAACATCGCCTACGGCCTGGAAAGCCGTCGCCTCGCCAGGACGCGCGTGCAGGCGCGCGTAGCCGAGATGCTGAGCCTGGTGGGGCTGACCGGGTACGAGGCGCGCTACCCGGCGCAGCTTTCCGGCGGGCAGCAGCAACGCGTGGCCCTGGCGCGCGCCCTGGCGATCTCGCCCGGCCTGCTGTTGTTGGATGAGCCGCTGTCGGCGCTGGACGCGCGCGTGCGCGCCCGGCTGCGCCTGGAGGTGGCGGCGTTGCAGCGCCGCCTGGGTGTCACAACCATCATGGTGACGCACGATCAGGAGGAGGCGCTGACCATGGCCGACCGGGTCGTCGTCATGGATCACGGCCACATCGCCCAGATCGGCGCGCCGCGCGAAGTGTATCGCGCGCCGGCGACGCCCTTCGTCGCCGACTTCGTCGGTTTGATGAACTTCCTGCCGGGCGTGATGGCGACCGGGCGGGTGGCGCAGGTGCGCTGCGGCGGCGCGCTGCTACAAGTGCCGGCAGCGGCGCAAAGCCTCCCACCCGGCCATGAGGTGACGGTGGCGATCCGCCCCGAAGATGTGCGGATCCTCCACAACGGCTTCGACGTGACGAACGTTGTGGAAACGAGCGTGCAGGAGATCGAATTCCTCGGACCATTCCACCGCTTGCATCTGCGCCTGCCACGGCAGAACGATTGCGCAGTGGAGCTGACCGCCTATCTCGACCCGGCCAGACAGGCGAAGCCGGTCTACAAAGGCGCGTGCCTTTCGGTGCATCTGCCGGTCGAGGCGCTGCACGTGTATCCGACGAACCCATGACAACAACCGCTCGCCCTCGCATCCAGATACGGCTTCCTGATCTGACCTGGACGCGCGAACAGTGGCTGCAGCACATCCTGATCGGCCTGGTGGTCCTTTGGCTGCTGGTCGGCGTCCTGCTGCCGTTGACGCCGCTGGTGGCGCGCAGCGTGACCGACGCGGACGGCAATTTCGTGGCGGCGGCCAACTTCGTGCGCTATTTCCGCACCCCCGGCCTGGCCTGGTCGTTCGGGAACAGCCTGCTGGTCGCCGCCATCACAACGGCGCTGGCTGTGACCCTGGCTTTTGGCTACGCCATCGCACTGACACGCACCGCCATGCCGGGCAAAGGGTTCTTTCGCGCTGTGGCGATGCTGCCGCTCTACGCGCCCACGCTGGCGATCGGTATCGGGCTCGTCTATCTGTTCGGGAAGAAGGGGCTGGTAACCACCGGCTTCCTGGGGCTGGGGGAGCGCCTGCTGGGCACGCCACTGGGTTGGGACATTCATCTTTACGGGCCGGTCGGCATCATCCTGGGTGACTTGCTCTACTGCTTCCCGCAGGCGCTGGTGATCCTGGTAGTGGCGGCCGGCCTGGCCGACGCGCGGCTCTATGAAGCCAGCCAGGCGTTGCGGGCCTCACCGCTGCGCACATTCTGGAAAGTGACCTTGCCCACCCTGCGCTACGGCTTAGTCAGTGCATTTTTCGTCTGCTTCACGCTGGCCTTCACCGACTTCGGTGTGGCCAAAGTGGTGGGCGGCAACTACAACGTGCTCGCCACCGACATCTACAAACAGGTGATCGGCCAGCAAAACTTCACGATGGGCGCGACCATCAGCCTCCTGTTGTTGACCCCGACGGTCATCGCCTTCGTCCTCGACCGCCTGGTGCAGCGCCAGCAAGCCGCCACCCTGACCACGCGCGCCGTACCCTATCAGCCCAAGCCGGCGCGCCGCGCCGATATCCTGGGGACCCTCTACTGCTCGCTGATCGCGGCCGCGATCCTGATCGTGATCGGCACGGTGTTCTACGCGGCCGTGGTCAACGTGTGGCCCTACAATCTGCGGCTGACCCTGCGTCACTTTGACTTTCGGGCAATGGGCGGGGGCGGCGCGACCGCGTTCTGGAACACGGTGCGCATGTCTTTGTATACCGCCGTCGTCGGTGTCATCGTCACCTTCGGCAGCGCCTACCTGATTGAAAAGACCCGCGGACTCCGCTCGCTGACCAGCGCGGCCTATTTCCTCTCGATGATCCCGGTGGCGCTGCCGGGCCTGGTGATCGGCCTGGCCTACATCTTCTTCTTCAACCCGCGGCAGTGGCAGGTCGGCGCGGCCAGCGTGCCTAACCCGTTCAATTTCCTGTACGGAACGATGGGCATCCTGGTCTTATCCAACATCATCCACTTCTACACCGTTAGCTTCATGACCGCGACCACCGCGCTAAAGCAATTGGATGCGGAGTTCGAGGCAGTAGCGGCCTCGCTCCGCGTACCCTTCTATCGCGCCTTCTGGCGTGTCACCCTGCCGTTATGTCTACCGGCGATCCTCGAGATCGCCATGTACTACTTCATCAACGCCATGGTGACGGTCTCAGCGTTGATCTTTCTCTACCCGCCCCGCCTGAAAGTGGCGGCGGTCGCGATCGTCAACATGGACGACGCCGGCGATACGGCGGCCGCGGCAGCCATGTCGGCCCTGCTCATCCTGACCAGCATCGGCGTCCGGCTGCTGTATGAAGTGGCCGCGCGCCAGCTCAACCGGCGAACGCAACGGTGGCGGGTGCGTGAAACATGAGGCGCA
>CAZYHE010000352.1:0-2097 GCA_964647225.1 uncultured Anaerolineales bacterium | reverse complement strand
GCGCCAGCTCAACCGGCGAACGCAACGGTGGCGGGTGCGTGAAACATGAGGCGCATTGCGCAGTGCGGTGGTGGTCGCCTGGTGGGTGATTCAAGCCGTAGCGCAAGATGGCATCTTGCGCTACATCACTGCTTCAACCTGACAACGAGCAAACTATGCACACCGACAAACCACTTTTCACCCCCGGCCCGCTGACTACCAGCCCTACGGTCAAGCAGGCCATGCTGCGCGATCTGGGATCGCGCGACGGCGAGTTCATCAAGATCGTCCGGGAAATCCGCCAGGAGCTGCTCAAGCTGGCCGAGGCGGCTGGCCGGGGCTACGAGGCGATCCTGATGCAAGGCAGCGGCACCTTCGGCATCGAGGCGATCATCGGCTCGATCACGCCGCCCGATGGCAAGTGGCTTTTCGTGGTCAACGGCGCCTATGGCCAACGCATGACGTACATGGCCAAGACGCTCAAAATCGCCGCCGCAGCAGTGTCGTTCCCGGAAAGCCGCCCGGCCGTCGCCGAAGCGGTCTCGATGGCGCTCGATCACGATCCAGCCATCACGCACATCGGCGCAGTCCATTGCGAGACCACCACCGGCTTGTTCAACCCCATCCGGGAGATCGGTCAAGTTGCGGCGCGGCATCGCAAAGTCTTCTTTGTGGATGCCATGAGCAGCTTCGGCGCCGTGCCGATCCCGGTGGCCGATTGGGGCATTGACTACCTGGTCTCCTCGTCCAACAAATGCATCGAGGGGGTGCCTGGCTTCAGCTTCGTACTGGCGCGCCGGGACGCGTTGGCGCAGATCAACGGCTATGCTCGCAGCCTGAGCCTGAACCTGCTGGCCCAATGGCGCGGGCTGGAGGCGGACGGCCAATTCCGCTTCACGCCGCCCACCCACGCCCTCCTCGCCTTCCGCCAGGCGCTAACAGAGCTTGCGGCTGAAGGCGGCGTGGCAGGACGCGCGGCGCGCTACCTCCACAACTACGAGACGCTGATCCGGGGGATGCGCGACCTGGGCTTCGCTGAGTATTTGCAGCCAACAGACCAGGGCTACATCATCACCTCGTTCCGGTATCCTGAACATCCCAACTTCAACTTCGACCGCTTCTACCAACACTTGAACGACAAAGGTTTCGTCATCTATCCCGGCAAGGTGAGCGACGCGGCGTGCTTCCGCATCGGCACGATCGGCCGCATCTACGCAGATGACGTACGCGCATTACTGGCCGCGATCCATGAGACGTTGGCCGAAATGGAGATCATGCTATGAGTCACACCATCAACCTGAGCCATCACGCGCAGCGATCGGCCGGTCCCATCCAGGCGGTCATCTTCGACTGGGCGGGCACCACCGTGGATCACGGCTCGATCGCGCCGGTCATGGCGTTCATCGAGACGTTCCGCCTGCACGGCGTGGAAATCAGCGTCGAGGAAGCCCGCGAACCGATGGGCATGCACAAATGTGATCACATCCGCGCCATCACCAAGATGCCACTGGTGGCCGCGCTCTGGAAGGCCATCCATGATCGTCTGCCGAGCGAAGCCGATGTGGCGGCCATGTACGAAGAGTTCATCCCACTGCAGCTCAAGGTGCTGGCGGACTACGCCGACCCCATCCCCGGCGCGGTGGAGACGATCGCCGATTTGCGCCAGCGCGGGATCAAGATCGGTTCGACCACCGGCTACAACCGGCAGATGATGAACGTGCTCGTGCCCGAAGCCATGCGTCGCGGCATCCAGCCCGATTCGATTGTGTGCGTCAGTGATGTGCCCGCGGGCCGGCCCGAGCCGTGGATGGCGTTGCGCAGCGCCATGGAACTGCGCGCCTACCCGCCAGCGCGGGTGGTCAAAGTCGGTGACACGGCGCCGGACATCCAAGAGGGACTGAACGCCGGCATGTGGACCGTCGCAGTGGCCCTAACCGGCAACGAGCTGGGCCTGACAGCCGAAGAATTGGCGGCCCTCTCGCGGGATGAGTTGGAGACGCGACGCGAACATGCGCACCTGCGCCTGGCCGATGCGGGCGCGCATTACGTGATTGACGGCATCTGGAGCCTGCCTTGGGTCCTGGACGACATCGAGGAGCGGCTGGCGAACGGCGAACA
>CAZYHE010000351.1:0-5446 GCA_964647225.1 uncultured Anaerolineales bacterium | reverse complement strand
CGTATTACGTGTTGCGTAACCCAATCGCGGCGCATGATCCACGAACGAAATACGCACTACGCACTACGAAATACACTCACCGCCGAGACAACTCCTCATACACCTGGTTGTAATACAGCGCGTTCTCAACCGGCGTATTCGGCGGGATGTGATTGCCGACGGCCATGAAGAAACCGGGGCAGCGCCGGCCCAAATCCATGCACCGTTCGACCTCGGCCCGGATGTCGGCCTGCGAGCCGTAGAGCAGGATGCGCGTGTCCGCGTTGCCGACGATCACGTGCGTCTGGCCGTACCGCTCGACGACGTAGCGCAGGTCGGTCAGCGGCTCGAAGACGAAGCCGTGGAAGCCGGCCGCCGCGATATCATCCACGAATTCGTCAAAGTTGCCGTCGGAGCAGAAGAGCACCTTCTTGCCGGCGTCGCGCAGCGGCGTGACGTACTTCCGGTAGTTCGGGAGGATGTACTTGCGATACCAGGCCGGCCGGAAGATCGGGCCATTGGCCCAGACGAAGTCGTCGTGGATCATCACCACCGGCACGTTCGACATCGCCAGCGCGTCGAAATACTGCTGGATCCAGGTCGCGTAGCGGTTCGCCAGCGCGCCGAAGCGCCCCTGATCGGTCCCCGCGGCCAGCAGCAACATATCCCAGCCGAACAGCCCAATGAAGCCGGAAACCAGGGTGACGTAGACGCCGGTCATGTTGACGCCGAACGGATGCGCCTCGCAGCTCGCCGCGTAGTGCGTCTCGAAGCGCCGGATCAGCTCGCCGGGGTCTTTCGGGCCGAGCTTCTCCCACGGATCGAAGCTCAGCACATCTTCGGCGGTCTTGTACGGACTGAAGATCGTGTCGCGGCGATCCACCCCGCCGGCCGCGTATTCGGCGTGGCCCATGTCGGACTGCCACGGGCCGAATTCCGCGTGGCCGATCAACGTGCTCCAGAAGAAGTCGAAGTTCCACGCGCGCATGAACGCGATCTGCGCCTGCTTCTTGACCTCATCCGGGCTGTGAATGCCGACCTCGATGCCGGTCACGACCTTCATCAGATCCCAATGCATGGTGGCCGAATACTCCGTCCGCGGGATACGTTTCGGCATCTTCAGATCGAGTGCGGCCCAGCCATCTTCGTAGGACATGGTGGTTTACTCCGTTTTGCGTATTTCGTAGTGCGTAAGTAGCCCGATCCGTGTGATCGGTGTCATCCGTGAGCCACTTCGGCCCCCTGGCCAGCGCGCGGCCTGAGCGAGATAATCAACCCAAGCACCACTATCTGGATGGCGATCCCCAGCACAAACGGCGCGCGCGGGTTGAGCGTGTAGAGCAGCCCGGCCAGCGGCCCGGCCGGCAGCGCGCCGAGGGTGATCGCGGCCGAGGCCATCGAAAATACCTGCGCCCGCGTCTGGTCGGAGACGACGCCGGCCCAATAGCTCTGGCTGGCCGGCTGGAACAGGGCCGACGCCACCGCGGCCGTCACGGTCCAGAGCAGCGCCATGACGATGGTGCCCGCCGGGGAGAGCATCAGCAGGGCCGCGCCCGCCAGCCACAAGAGTTGCCCCGCGATCAGGTTGGCCCGCAGCGGCCCCACGCGGATGCGCTCGGCCGCCAGCACGATCATGCCCATGGTCGCCAGCGCCGACACGAACGGCAGGATGGCGATGGATGCCTTCGGCAGGCCGATGCCGAGCGCGCTGGTTAGATAGATCGCCGCGTAGGTGTTCCAGATCGTCATCACGAAGCCGACCAGCACGCGCACGGCCAGGAAGGTCAGCAGTTCGCGATTGCGGAGCATCCGGCCGACCGTCTCCCGATAGCCCCGCAGCACCGCCCGCGGGGTCGCGGCCAGCACCGCCGCCATCCGCTCGCGGCCCATCGCGGTCTCGCGCAGCGTAAACTGCCGATAGACCGCCGTGCCCACCGCCACCACCGCGGTGATCGCCATGATCGCCCGGCCGCCCAGCACCATGCCCAACCCCGCGACCAGCAGCCCGGCGATTGGCGTGAACAGGTCGGCGGCCGCATAGAGAAAGCGCACCATCGCAAACACCGCCGGCCGCCGTTCCGTGGCGACATCTTCCACGAACAGGCACTCGAAACTCGGCATCACGATGTAGACGAAGCCGTTGATGAGCCGGCCGATCAGGAAGTACCACGGGTTCTGGGCGATGGCGTAGAGCACCATCGGCACGCCCCAGCAGATGATGTCCCCGACGACCAGCATCCGCTTGCGCCCGAACCGATCGGCGGCATAGCCCCCCAGCAGCGTGCTGACGAACTGCGCCGCGATCATCACACTGGCGAGCAGCCCCACCTGGAGCTCGCTGACCCCCAGCGCCACCATGTAGAGGCTGAAGTAGGTGGTGTACCAGTGGAAGGCAATCGCCGACGCGCCCTCGGTGATGACCACCACGCGGGCGTTGCCCTCGACCGCCGCAAAGAGCTTGCCCGCGCGGCGCGGGGTCGCCATCATGCAACGCCTCTGGCCGGCCCGCTGCTCCGGCGTGGTTCACGCACCCAAAAGCCCAACAGCACGCCGCCCAGCGCGGCCAGCGCAATCGCCAGCCCGAACATCGTCCCATAGCCGGCCACCGTCACCAGCACGCCGCCGATCAACGGCGCGAGGGCCGTCGCGGGGGCCATCAGCGTGTTGGTCAGACCGATGTACGTGGGCCGATCCTCCGGCGCGCAGAACTCCAGGATGATGTTCAGGCCGGAGACCAGGCTGCCGGCGTTGGAGAAGCCGACCAGCGCAAAGGTGAGCGCCAGCCAGCCGATGCCCGGCGCCAGCAGCACGCTGACTGCGGCCAGCCCCATCAGCAGCGCCGCCGCCGCGAGGATCGCCCGATGGCCGGTGCGGTCGGCGATGGCGCCGAGCAGGAAATTCCCCAACGCCTGGCAGCCGACCAGCACGCCCGTCAGCCAGCCCACCGTCTGCCCGTCCACGCCGAAACGATCCGCGCCGTAGACCATGACGAAACCGGTCCCCATCCCGCCGAGCACCGCCACCGAACGTGCGATCAGGTAATGCACGTAGTTGCGGTCGCGGCGCAAGATCTCCGGCAGCTTGCGGAAGTAGGTCGCCAGCCCGACCTTGGGCTTGGTGATGGCGCTGTCCGGCTCGCGGTTGGCCGAAAGGGCGAACCACGAAACAACGAGCGAGACGGTCGCGGCGAAGAAACAGAAGGCGAAGCCCCGCGGGAAGCCATAAAGTTCGAGCAGCCGGCCGGCCAGCGCCGCCCCGGCCACCCCCAGCAGCGACCCGAGTCCCCGGCTGAAGCCCGCCCAGATGCCCCGGCGTTCCGCGGGGATCACCTTGGCGATCAGATCATACCACGCGGGCGTGCCCAACCCCGCCGAGACGTTGGCGGTCGCCAGCAGCAAAAAGAAACCGACCAGCGCGATGCCCGGCGCCTGCTCGCCCAGCGCGAGGACCAGGATGCCCGTCGCCAGATACGGCCCGCGCTCCCCGATCCCGCTGATAATCTGGATGAAACGTTTTTTGCGGCGCAGCCCCTCGGCATAGTTGGCGATCAGCAGTTGCGGCAACAGATAGCCGACGCTGGCGATGGCTGGAATCAACCCGATTGCCAACGTCGAGCCGGTGAGTTGGCGCACCAGCAGCGGCATGATCGTGGACTGCGAGACGATGCTGAGCGCCAACAGGAAGAAGGCCACGTCGAGGACATTGGCGGCGAAGTTCCAACGATAATGCTTGACCGCGAAGCGATGGGCTTCCTCTTGTTCGGGGGGTGCGATGCTCTCACTCACGCTTGTTTCATCCTGTCCGTAATCCCGCACCGCTCGATCGGCGCACGATGATCTCGACCGGCAGCACGATCTCCTGGCAATCTGCCGGCGCCGTGCCCGCCAGCCGCGCCAGCAGCAATTCGGTCGCGCGCTGCCCCATCTCGTACGCGGGCTGCGCGGCCACAGTCAGGAACGGTTCCAGGACGAGCGCCGGCGGCAGGTCGTCGAACGCCACCAGCGCCATATCCTCCGGCACAGCCAGCCCGGCATCCCGCAGCGCCCGGTACGCGCCGATGGCGATGAAGTTGTTGGCGGCGAAGATCGCCGTGGGCCGGGGCGTCAGGGCCAACGCCTGCCCGGTCATCTGATAGCCCCCCTCCTGGCGCAGGCGGCCGTGGAAGATCAGCGCCGGATCGGACGCCAGGCCGGCCGCGGCCAGCGCGCGGTGATAGCCCGCCACGCGATCCGCCGCGGTCGAGACGTCGGGCGGGCCGCTGAGGATGGCGATGCGCCGGTGGCCCAACTCCAGCAGCAACCGCGTCAAGTCCGCCGCCCCCTGCTCCGAATCGCCGCGCACATCATCCGTCTCACATTCCGGCACGCGGCGGTCGAGCACGACCACCGGCACCCCGCGGCTGCGTAGATAGGCCACCGGCCCCTCGCAACTGCGCGCCGGCACCAGGAGCACGCCGTCCACCTGCTTCTGCACGAGCACGGTCAGGTATTCCGCCTGCTTGTCTTCCGATTCATCGGTGTTGCAGAAAATGACATTGAACCCGCCGCGGCTGGCGACATCTTCGACCCCGCGCGCAATGGTCGTGAAGAACGGGTTGGTGATATCGCTGAGCACCAGGCCGAGCGTCTTGGTCCGCTTGAAGCGCAGGCTGCGCGCCAGGGCGTTCGGCACATAGCCCAGTTCCACGACCGCCGCCTCGACGCGCGCCCGCGCCTCCTGGCTGATATAGCCAGAGTTATTGATGACGCGTGAGACGGTCATCGTCGAGACGCCGGCGCGCTCGGCGACTTCGCGGATGGTTGCCATGTGTACGACTCCGAAGGCGGCACCCAGGCTGAATCACCACGGGTTCCAGTGCGAGTGTTACGCATAACATACCACAGAAGGCGCGGGATGTCAAGAGCCGGGGCAACGGATGCAAACGGATATCCTCGCCGCATCCGTGTCCATCCGTTTATCCGCTGGCATCCGTTGCCGCGTGCTCCCGAACCATACCCCGCGTCTCTTCGCTCTTTTCTGAGGCGCTGTTTTGTGCTAAGATGCAATCGCAGCCGGGGCGTCCCAAAGGTGCGCCCCCACTTCGGAGGTGTGTTATGAACCACGTTCTCGTCGTTGGCAGCATCAACATGGATCAAATCTTTCGGCTCGACCACCTGCCGCGGCCGGGGGAGACGATGTTGGCGGGCGACGTGCTGACCGTGCCGGGCGGGAAGGGCGCGAACCAGGCGGTGGCCGCGGCGCGCGCGGGCGGCCGCGTGCAGATGGTGGGCCGGCTCGGCGCCGATCCGTTCGGCCGCAGCTTGCGCGCCGCGCTGATTGCCGACGGGGTGGATGTCGCGGCGATCCGGGAGGATGCGACGGCCGCAACCGGCGTGGCGCTGATCTTGATGGCGGCGGGCGCCGCCGGCGGCGACAACAGCATCATCGTCGCCTCGGGGACCAACATGCGCGTGGCGCCGACCGACCT
>CAZYHE010000350.1:0-5473 GCA_964647225.1 uncultured Anaerolineales bacterium | reverse complement strand
GGCACCGGGTTGCTGCGATTCGCCGCGTCCAGGAAGAGCGCGCCCGGCTCGCCGTTGTGGTGAGCGAAAGTGACGATCTGGTCGAACAGGTCGCGCGCCCGCACCGTGCGCCACACGCGGCCATCGCGCGGGTTGATCAACGGGAAGTCGCTGTCCGCCTCCACCGCCTGCATGAACGCGTCGGTGATGCCGACCGAGATGTTGAAGTTGGCGATCTCGCCCTCTTTGGCCTTGCACGTGACGAACGCCTCGATGTCGGGATGATCCACGCGCAGGACGGCCATATTCGCGCCACGCCTTGTCCCCCCTTGCGCCACCTCCCCGAACGCGCCGTCATACGTCCGCAGGAAGCCGACCGGCCCGGTCGCCACGCCCGCGCTTGAGGCGACGCTGTCCCCCTTGGGCCGCAGCCGCGAGAAGGAGAACCCGTTGCCGCCCCCGGTTTGCTGGATCAGCGCGGCGTCGCGCAAGGTCTGGAAGATGCCATCGGAGTTCTTGCCGAGGTCATCCGAGATCGGGAGCACAAAACAGGCGGCGAGTTGACCCAGGGGCGTCAACGCGCCGGTGAAGGTGGGCGAATTGGGGAAGAAGCGCCGGCTGATCAGCAAGCCGTTAAAGGCGTCTTCGGTGCTGGAAACATCGTAGCCGTGGGCGCCATCCGGCTCGGCCACGGCGCGCGCCACGCGGCGGAACATGCCCGCAATCGTTTCGGCGGGCTTCCCATCCAGCCCCTTGCGCAGATAGCGCTTTTGGAGCACCTGGCGGCTGTTTTCGGAGAGGGCGATATCGGCCGGGGGCGCGATCATCGGCGCGAAGGATTTGTGAGTCACATCACTCATCAGTAGGCTCCATGAAATACTATTCTGCTTTACTTTCGTTCGGCGCGCAGCCGATCCAACTCTTTTTGCAACGCCTCCACATCCTCCATCTCCATGTAAACGATCGCATAGCGGATGTAGGCCAGGGGGTCCAGTTCCTTCAGCTTCTCCAGGATCATCTCGCCGATCACCTCGCTGCGCACTTCGGCCTTGCCCAGGCTGAAGAGGCGCTCCTCGATCTGGCTGACGACTCGCTCGATATCGGTCATCGCGATGGGCCGCTTGGCGCACGCGATGCGGATGCCCTGCGTCAGTTTGTGGTGGTCGAACGGCTCCCGCCGGCCATCCCGCTTGACGATGAGCAGCGCTTCCGAGATCTGCTCATAGGTGGTGAACCGTTTGCGACAGGCCAGGCATTCGCGGCGGCGGCGGATGCCATCGTTGGTTGTGCGTGTGTCAACCACGCGGGAATCCGCATGGCCGCAATAGGGACATTGCATCGCGTCATCTCCAGTTCCCGCCCCCGGCGTCGCGGACAGGCGTCAAGTAAGCCATAAATTCGATACACACAACCTGTAGTATGTCGGTTATGTTTACCTACAACATGTGCCCACGTCGTAGGGTCAAGAGTATACCACACGTCGCCAGACCAGGGCGCACGCGGACGGTTTCAGCACTTAACTTTAAGGTCGAGTTCTCAGCCGCGGAAATTGAGGCCCGCGAACCGGTCGGCGAATCCGGTGCGAGATCGCTTCACAGCGTGATCTCGCACCGGACGCAGGGGAGCGCTTGCTGCGATGGTGGCCGGTTGCGTTATTGTCTGGCGGTGCGGCGCAGGAACGCCGGGATGTCCAGATCGTCGCGATCGTAGGTGCGCTTCGGGAAGGGTAAGGTCTTGCTTTCCTCGCGCGCCGGTTCGTGTTGCTCTTTGACCTGGTCGAACCCCGTCGCGATGACGGTGATGCGGATGCCGTCCTTCATGTCCGGGTCCACGACCGCGCCGAAGATGATGTTGGCATCGGGATCGGCCGTGCGGCGGATGATTTCGGCCGCTTCGTTGACCTCGTACAGGCTCAGGTCGGGGCCGCCGGTGATGTTGAACAGGATGCCCTGCGCGCCGTCAATGCTCACATCGAGCAGCGAGCTGTGGATGGCCTGTTCCGCGGCCTGCTGCGCCCGATTGTCGCCGTTCGACTGGCCGATTGCCATCAGGGCCGAGCCGCCCGCCTCCATCACGCTGCGCACGTCGGCGAAGTCCAGGTTGATCAGACCGGGGATGGTGATCAGCTCGGAGATGCCCTGGATGCCCTGGCGGAGCACATCGTCGGCCACACGGAACGCCTGGTTGATGCTGGCCTTCTTGTCCACCACCTGGAGCAGGCGGTCGTTGGGGATCACGATCAGGGTGTCCACCCCTTCTTTCAGGCGATTGATCCCATCCTCGGCCACCCGCCGGCGCCGCGCGCCCTCGAAGGTGAACGGTTTCGAGACGACGCCGATCGTGAGCGCGCCCGTCTCCCGCGCGAGCTTGGCGATCACCGGGGCGGCCCCGGTGCCGGTGCCGCCGCCCATGCCGCAAGTGACGAAGACCATGTCGGCGCCCTTCAGCAGCGCCTTGATCTCTTCGGAGGATTCCTGCGCGGCCTTTTCGCCGATTTCGGGATGTCCGCCGGAGCCCAGGCCTTTGGTCAGCTTTTCGCCGATCCGCAACCGCTGTGGCGCGTTCGCCAGCATCAAGGCCTGGGCGTCCGTGTTGATGGCAACAAACTCCACCCCCTGGATGCCCTGCTCGATCATGCGGTTCACGGCATTGGAGCCGCCGCCGCCGACGCCCATCACCTTGATCTGGGCGGGATTTTCGATATAGGTCGGTTGTTGTTGTGCCCTCGGATTTGTCGCTGCCATTTTAGTTACCTTTTTCTTGTTCATGCGATGGCTCATTGAGGCAGGAAGTTCCTCAACCACCGGACGATACGATCGAGCACGCTCGGCTGCGGCTCTGCGATGATCGGTTCATGCCCGTTTTGCCCGCCCCACAGGAGCAGGCCGACGGCCGTCGCATACTCCGGGCTGCTGAGATCCATGACCGAGCCGGCCAGGCCCTGCGGTCGGCCGATCCTTACGGGCCATTGTAACTGATCTCGGCTTAATTCGCCAAACCCGGCCAACTGCGCTACGCCGCCGGTCAGGACAATCCCGGCCGGGAGTAAGTTGTCATAACCGCTACGCTTGACCTCGCGCAACACCAGGTCGAGGACGTCCAGCGCGCGCGCGTTCAGGATTTCGGCCAGCGCGCGGCGGCTGACGATCTGGAACCCTTCTTCGCCGAACGCGCCGCTGCGCACCTCGGCATCGGCCGGGACGCGGGTGGGGAGCGCGTGCCCGAACTGCTTGATGAGCGCCTCGGCCTTGGCGTAGGGCATGCGCAGGCCGGTCGCCACGTCTCGGATGAAGTGGTCGCCGCCCACGTCAATGATCACGGTGTGCCAGGGCGCGTTCTCCAGGTAAATCGCCAGGTCCGAGGTGCCGCCGCCGACATCAATCAGGGCGACGCCCAGACGCCGTTCGTCATCGGTGAGAACGGCTTTGGCCGACGCCAGCGGCTCCAGCACCAGGTCTTGGATCTCCAGCCCGTTGTCCTGGACGCACCCGACGAGGTTCGCCACCGAGGCGGACGCGCCGGTGATGATGCTGGCATCCACCTCCAGCCGGTCGCCGAACATCCCCACCGGTTCCTGGATCCCCTTCTGGTCGTCCACATTGTAGACGCGCGGCACGACGTGGATGATCTCCCGGTTGTGGGGCAGGGCGATGTTTTTGGCCTGCTCGATCGCGCGCTGCGTATCCTCGGTGGTGATGCTGCGGCCATTGCGGCCCACGGCCACGGCGCCTTTGCTGCTCACGGCGTTGATGTGGGTTCCCGAAATGCCCAGCAAGACCGGCCGCATCCGCTGACCGGCCATCTGCTCGGCCGCCGCGACGGCCTGACCGATCGCCGCCGTCGCCTCTTTGGTGTTGATGACGACCCCGCGGCGCAGACCCAGCGCCGGCACGCGGCCGGCGCCGATGACGCGCAGCGCGCCGTCGGCATCCATCTCCGCGATCAGGCTGCAAATTTTGGTCGTGCCCACGTCAATCGCGCACACCAGTTCGTTGGCGATGACGGCGTCCTTTTCTTTCGGTGGGTCTTGTCCGAAGCCGAGTAATCTCATGGCGTTGCGTCGCTTTTCATATGGGGTCCATCACCAAACCTGTGCACGGCCCCTGGTGCGCAGATCCACGATCCGTGCGCGGGCGCTTTGGGCTGCCTTGCTCGTCTTGATCGTCCGCAGCGCGGCGAGCTTGGTTTCCATCTGCCCGTCGTTCCCCAGATACACCGTCCAGCCATCTGCCGAGCGGAAGTAGAGGCCTTCCTGCGTCCCGTAGTACAGCTCGGTCTCCGCCAGCCCGGCGGCGCGCAGCGCCTTGAGGCCGGCCCACACCTGCGCCCGCAGCTTGCCCGATCCCTCGGCCGCGGCCCCCGCCGGGTCGGTGAGCTTGAGCGGGGGCGGCGCGCCGATGGCCGGCATCGGCGCGCCGCTTTCCGCCAGCCACATCGTGGTCGTGATGCCCTGCCAGATGACAAAGGGCGACTCTTCCTGGATGACGATCGTCACCAGATAGGGCAGCCGCGGGTACACGGCCGCCGCGGCGACCCCGGGCGTCTGTTTGATCCGCTCGGCCACGCGGCCGGGATGCACCTGAAAGATGTTCACCCCCTCGAGCTGGCTCGCCGCGTAGATCGCCTCTGCGGGCAGCCGTTGCGCGCCGCGGATTTCAGTGCTCGTGCGTGCGACGGCCAGCCAGTCGGTGGTCACCAGGAAGCCCACGCCGCCCAGGAGCGCCAGCACGACGATGATCGCCGCGACCGCCGCGCCGGAAACGCGCCGCCGCCGGACCAAACCGTCCGGCGGCTCTTCCCGCTCGGCGACGCGCGGGGCCGCGCTCTGAAACCGCGGCGCCGGTTCGTCCTGGCCGCGCTTTGCCCCCGCCCCGCGGCGCGATTGCCGCCACCACGGCTCAGCCGGGGTGAACGGCTCCGGCTCGGTCGGGGCCTGCTTGGCGGCTCGGTCGGACGCTTCGCGGGCACGCCCCGCTTTTTCGGGCGCCGGCGCGAGCGGGGATGGCGTTGAACGGCGCGGCATCGTGCTCTCGCTTCACGCGCCGCCGGTTGGCAGCGCGCCTGCATAGCTCGTCTGCGAGCGTATCCGATCCTGATGGCGTTCGACCGCCAACTCGATCAGCCGATCACACAACTCGGCGTAGCTCAGCCCGGTGGCCTCCCAGAGCTTGGGATACATGCTGATGGCGGTGAAGCCCGGCATGGTGTTGGCTTCGTTGATGAACAACTCCTCCGTCACGCCGTTCAGCAGAAAATCTACCCGCGCCAGCCCAGACGCGTCGAGCGCTTTGTACGCGCGCACCGCCATCTCCCGGACTTGCGCCGCGAGCGCCGCCGGCAGCGGCGCGGGGATCAGCAGCGCGGATTTGCCGTCAATGTATTTGGCCGCATAGTCGTAGAACTCGTTGGAGGGGACGACCTCGCCCGGCACAGAGGCGAAAGGATCATCGTTGCCCAGCACCGCACACTCGATTTCACGCGCGTTGGGCACCCC
>CAZYHE010000349.1:0-5485 GCA_964647225.1 uncultured Anaerolineales bacterium | reverse complement strand
AACGATCCGGCGCGTTTTACGTTTGGCGCTATCGTCACCCTGAGCGGGTTGCGGGGCAAGGGTCCGCCACGGCGAGACACCAGCGAAGGGTCTCTTGCCGGTCAGCGAGATGCTTCGGCCCAAACGACGGGCCTCAGCATGACAAGCCAGTGACGCGCCCCAATCCGAAATATACCCCAACGTTCAGCTTGCCGGCGTCATGTCGCCATTCACCGCCATCATCCGCATCGGCGCATCGGCGGCCGTGGCCGCGGATGACGCCAGGTAGACCGGCGTCCCGAACTTCGGCTGGGCGAAGGGCAGGTGTGTGGCCCCGCGCGCCAGGATGTGTTGATAATTGGCCGCAGGCCCCTCCCACGGCTGGCCGTGATTCCAGGGAACCCAGGCGCGTGCGTTGCAGTAGTGCGATACGAAAGCCCGGCGGAAACGATCGGTCGTGCGGTTGCGGTGGGAGCGGTGCAGCAGGTGGCTGTGGAAGAAGATCACATCGCCCGGCTCGCAGACCACGGGGATCGGGTCGGGGTACTTGCGCACGACGCGGTTCAGGGTGTTGATCGAATCGTCCAACATGCTGACGTTTTCCACCATCTCCAGATCCTCGAACGATTCCTCGGCATGGACCTGCGCGTGGCGTTCCGGCGTCGGGTAGATCGGCTCGGCGTGTGAGCCAGGGATGACCCACAGGCAGCCGTTTTCCTCGTCGGCCCGCTCGAGCGCCATCCACACGCCGATCAGCGTGTCGGGGAAGGTCGGGATGTAGTAGGCGTCCTGGTGCCACCCCTGGCCGCCCAGGCCCGGCGGATTCAGGAAGAGCATCGTTTGCAGCGCCAGCACATCCGGCCCGATCAGCGCCTCCAGGACGTCAATCACGGGCGGGTGGAGGAAATACTTCTCGGCGACCGCGTGGTGGCGGTGGATCATGTGGATGCGCGTGAAGCGCTTGTATAGATCGTTCTGGCTGTCATCCCATTTGGGCGCGTGGACCCCCGGCGCTTCGATCCGGCCGTAGAGCAGGTCCTCGGCGTATGCCTTCAGCTCTGCCACCGCTGCGGGCGCGGCCAGGCCCCGCGCCACGATGAAACCAGCGCGATGATAGTCAATGTACTCCGCCACCTTGACGTGGCGGCGCGCCGGCCGGCTCTGGTTCGATGAAGATTCCATGTTCGTTTCTATCCCTCCTTGTGTCGGTGCCTAGTCTCTTTATCGGCCCAAAATGGGGACAATGCAGTAGCAAATCTTACACAACCGGCCAGCAGGTCGCGGCGCTGCTCGATCAGCCCGCCTCCGCGACTTCGACCTCGCTTTGCGGCAGTGGCTTCTGGCGGGAGGCTGTGGTGGTGAGCACGATGGCGCCCAAGATGATCGCGGCTGCCAGCAGCGTGCGCGGGGTGATCGGTTCGCCCGCCAGCAGGTTGCCCAGGAAGATGGCGACGATGGGGTTGACATAGGCGTAGGTGGCAACGAGCGGCATCGGGGCGTTGCGCAGCAGCCAGGCATAGGCGCTGTAGGCGATCCAGGCGCCGAATACGATCAGATAGCCCAGGGCCGCGGCGGATTTGGCGGAGAACGCGGCCGGGTTGACCTGCGTCCATTGGCCCAGGGCCGTGCCGAGGATCAGCAGCCCCGCGCCGCCGATGAGCATCTCCATGGATGTGCCGAGCAGCGGCGAGGCGGGCAGGACGGCGTTCCGGGCATAGAGGGAGCCGGCCGCCCACAGCAGCGCGCCGAGCACGATCACCAGCGCGCCGACCAGCGCTTCGCCGCCGCCGACCGCCAGTGTGTCGGGGCGGATCAGCAGGGTGACGCCGATGAAGCCGACCACGACGCCGAGCAGCGCGCGGCCGCCGGGCCGCTGACCGCCCGGCCGCAGCCAATCCAAGAGCACGATCCACAGCGGTGTCGTCGCGATCAGGAGCGCGGTCAAGCTGGACGGAACCCACTGCTCGGCAAAGACGACGCAGCCATTGCCGCCGAGTAGCAGAAACAGCCCGACAATCCCCGTCGAGCGCCACTCGGCCAACGTCGGGCGGCGGTCGCCCAGCAGCCGGCGGATGGCAAAGAGCACCGCGCCGGCGATCAGGAAGCGCGCGCCGGCCATCAGGAAGGGCGGCATCGTCTCGATGGCGAAGCGGATGGCGAGGTAGGTGGACCCCCAGATGAGGTAGACGGCGCCCAACGCCGCCCAGATGCGTAATTTCATGTTACGCGAACGCCGGCGCCAGCCGCCCCGCCGCATCGAACGCCAGCGGCGCCCACTCCCCGACGACCCTCAGCCTGGGATCGGCCGCGATGTCGGGCAGCAACGCCTCGGAGGCGTAGAAGCGTTCCAGGCGGAGCGTGTCCTGGATGCGCACCAGCCGGGCCTGGCTCGTATCCACCGCGCCGCACGTCATCAACGTCCATTCCGCGGCCTCGTGGTCGGTCGCGGCCACCATCGGGATGCGCGCCCGCTCTGGTGAGCCGGAGGTCAAGCCGTTGATGTACATTTGCGTGCGGTCAATCTTGTCCACGAGTCGCTGGGTGGTGTAATCGGCCAGGCCGACGCCGACCGCGTTGCCGTGGCTGGCCTCGGTCAGGTCGCACACCGCGATGCGGGTGATGCGCGGGCTGTCCGGCTCACCCTCGCCGAAGACGATCCGCCGGCCCAGGACGTTGCTGTCCATGCCGGAGCCGCTGATCTCCTTGCCCATCCGGTCAATCAGCAGCGCGTCGAGCTGGTGGAAGGGCAGGCGGGCCATCAGCTCCTTCGCCTGAATCAGCAAGCCCCGCTCGACCTCTTCGAGGTCCTGCGGCCAGATGGCCCGGACGATGGCGGTCTCGTCGGCGGCGTTTTCGACCAGCCCCAGGCCGAAGAGGAGCGGCGCCCGGCGGATCACCTCGCGCGCCATCGAAGCGATGACGACGCGGTAGGTGTGGCGGATGGCGTGGCGGTGGGCCGAGAGCGCGCCGCGGTGTTTGCCCAGCCCAATCGTGAGCATCTTCATCAGGCCGCTCTCCACCGGGCCGGTGAAGTCGGTGTGCGCCTTGATCCGGTTCACGACGACGATGCCGTCCGACGCGAAGGCCAGTTTGTCCTGGAAGACCGGGATCCCTTCGGGTGTGACACCGATTTGGACGGCTTCCATCGCGGCGCGGATGGGGCAGCCGACGGTCCCCTCGGTGATACCGAGACTCGCCAGCACCTCGACCTGGCCGGCGGCCGTGGCCCCGCCGTGGCTGCCCATGCAAGGGATCACGAACGGCGCGGCGCCCATGCGCTTCAACTCCGCGACGACCGTGGCGAGGATGGTCGGGATATTCGCCACCCCGCGGCTGCCGGCGGTGACGCAAATGGTCATGCCGGGGCGCACGGTGGCGGCCACGCCCAACCGCGCGATTTCGTCGCGAATGGCCTGCGACACATCGGCCAGCCGGGGCATGGCGATGTGTTGTTCGACGAGCGCGACGCGTGGAAAAGTGACGTCAACGGGAATCATGTCGTCCATCCTGGGATGAAAGTATGTTGCATGGCTTATATCACGCGCGCGAACAAATCACAACTTGAGCGCCTGACTTCATCGCCCGGTCTGTATGTGCCGCATGTCGAGGAGCGGCGTTTTTTTGACATCCTGTCCGCTGTCGCTTATACTTTTCGTTGTAAGCCGTTCACGTTTTGATTGGGTCCGTCTTCCCCCGGCCCTGCCACGCGACCGACCTGCGCGCCTGCTGTGTCCGCGCGCTGGTCTGGCCTGCCGGAGGTTTATCTCATGCTTACCCATCTGCCCGCCTGGCTCCGCTTGCTATTGACCTTCGCCCTGCTCCTGCCGACTATCTCACCGGTCCTTGTTCCCGCGCCCCTGATTACCGCCTCAGCCTCAATCTCAACCCGGGTTTCCGCCGCGCCCTTCACCTCCCCGCTGCCGCCGCCGCCACCCGCGCCGCGCCCAGCGTCACGCCTGACGCTGACCCTGGACGTTGATCCGACCTGGGCTGAGCCGGGCGACGTTGTCACGTTCACCGTGACGGCGACCAACGTCGGCGACACACCGCTGGCCGGGCTGACGTTGACCGACCCGCTACCGGATGGGTTGCGCTACGTCGCGGGCAGCGCAATTGGTTTCGCGTATACAGCCAGCCAGAAACAATTGACCTGGCAGCCGGCCGTCGTGGCGGCGGGCGCGCCAATCACGGGCAGCTTCCAGGCGCGCGTGCAGGGGGTGGCGTTGGGCGACGCGGTGACGAACACCGTGACCGCGAGCGCGACCGGGCTGGCGGCGCCGCTCCACGCGCATGCAGCGGTGGATGTTGTATCGCCGCGCAACAATGAAGCCTGGGTTACGCCGGAACACGGCGGGCTGTTGCGCGCCACGGATGACCGGATCCTGCTGCGCGTGCCGCCGGGCGCGGTGGGGCAGCGCACGCGCTTCACGTATACCCCGCGACCTGATAGGGCGGACCTGCCCGCCTACCTGGACGCCGCATTTGTGTTGCGAGCCGAAGACGAAACTCGGCAGTCGGTGCGTCACTTCGCCATACCGCTGACTCTGACTTACTTGATGGCTGAGCCACTCGCCAAACGGTTCGGCTTCGAGCGGTTGGCCTTCTATACCCTGGACGAGGCGACGGGAAGCTGGCGCTACGTGCCCAGCCGGGCCAATCCCGGTCGCCGGCAGTTGCAGGTCACGCTCAGCCATTTTAGCCTGTACGCCATCAGGAACAATAGCGCACAGTTCGAGTTCGACCCTGGCCAGCGCATTCGTGGGGCGCAGCCGCAGTTATTTAGCGGCTCGCTCAGCTACGGCTATCCCTTTGACCTGCCGCCGGGCCGCGGCGGACAGACGCCGCAACTGGGGTTGACTTACTCCAGTTCCCGGCATCGCGCGGATATGGGGCACTATAGCCTGGTGGGCCATGGGTGGGACATCCTGGGTGAAAACTACGCGATGCGCAACGCCGACAACCCGGATGAGATTACGGTCGTGTTGAACGGCCAGGTCTATACGATCTTCCCGGATTACTTTAGAAACAAAGAAGATCCCTTCTTCATCGCCAGCAGCTACAATGATGGCGCCAACCGTAATGCTGGTGAGCCGCTGGTTTATAAGTGGAACGACCGTTACGACGGTCAATGGCGCTTGTGCGAGGGTGGCCTGGCCTGGCTAAGGCTACCTTTGCGTCGGGTGCGAGATCGCAATGGCAACGAAATCAACTATTCCTGGGCGGCGGCCACGACGGAACAGCAAGGTTATCACGGCGGTTCGGATGACGAACCGCAATGCCCCGGCTACCACTATACACGCGCCATCCGCTTGACCGGTGTCAGCTACAATGGCGGTCACAATACGATTGCGCTGGAGTATGATAGCCCGGGGTCGAGCCAGGGCCGTCAGGATCGGCCGTGGTACTACGAACGGGATGGTGTGCATCTGTTCCCCATCCACAAGTTGACCGGCGTGACGGTCAAGGCGGCTGGTCAGGTTGTGCGCCGTTATGCGTTAACCTCCGC
>CAZYHE010000348.1:0-5489 GCA_964647225.1 uncultured Anaerolineales bacterium | reverse complement strand
CGCCCCTGGGGTAGGGGTAGGAGGGCGACATCAAGGAATAGGCGCTGGTTGCGGTTGTGCGTAGTGCGTATTGCGTATTCCGTTGTTGGTCGTGAGATTGGTGGTGGTGACGATAGATGTTTAGCTAATATTCTGGTCTTGAGGCTTCAGCCGGTTGCGTTCGTTGTTCACGAAAAACCGGCTAAAGCCTCCAAACCGGGTTACGCATCTATATCAGGTCACGCACCACGCAATACGCACTACGCAATACGTTTTCCTTTCAACACACACATCTCTCATAACAAGTTTATTTGCATAGGAGTTTTGCACACATGGCAGAAAAAGGCGTTACCCCGCGCGCAGAAGATTATTCGCGCTGGTATACAGATGTCGTTCAGAAGACCGAGATGGCCGACTATTCCCCGGTCAAGGGGTGCATGGTCATCCGGCCCTACGGTTATGCCCTTTGGGAAAACATCCAGGCGGCGCTCGACCGGCGCTTCAAGGAGACCGGCCACGTCAATGCCTACTTCCCGCTCTTCATCCCGCTGAGCTTCCTCCAGAAGGAGGCCGAGCATGTAGAGGGCTTTGCGCCGCAACTGGCCGTCGTCACCCACGGCGGCGGCGAGAAGCTGGAGGAGCCGTTGGTCGTCCGCCCCACCTCCGAGACGATCATCGGCCACATGTACAGCCAGTGGATCCGTTCGTACCGCGACCTGCCGGTGCTGATCAACCAGTGGGCCAACGTCGTGCGCTGGGAGATGCGCACGCGGCTCTTCCTGCGCACGACGGAATTCCTCTGGCAGGAGGGTCACACCGCGCACGCGACGCAGGCCGAGGCCGAGGAGGAGACGCGGCGCATGGTCGGCGTCTACGCGGACTTCGCGATCAACGAGGCGGCGATCCCGGTGATCCAGGGGGTGAAGAGCAACCGGGAGAAGTTCGCGGGCGCGATCTACAGCACGACCATCGAGGCGATGATGGGCAACGGCTGGGCGCTCCAGTCAGGAACCAGCCACTTCCTGGGCCAGAACTTCGCCAGGGCCTTCGATATCAAGTTCCTGAACCAGAAGAACGAGATGGATTTCGCCTGGACGACGAGTTGGGGGCTGAGCACGCGCATGGTCGGCGCGATCATCATGGCGCACGGCGACGACCAGGGGTTGGTGCTGCCCCCGCGCCTGGCGCCCACCCAGGTCGTGATCGTGCCGATCTGGCGCAAGGACGCCGAGAAGACCCCGGTGCTGGCGTTGGCCCAGCAGGTGACCGCCACGCTCAAGGCCGCGGGCATCCGCGTCAAGCTGGACGACCGGGAAGAGGTCAGCGCGGGCTTCAAGTTCAACGACTGGGAGATGCGCGGCGTGCCGCTGCGGATCGAGATCGGCCCGCGCGATGTGGAACAGAACGCGGTCGTCTTCGCCCGTCGCGACGTGCTGGGCAAGGAGGGCAAGACCTTCGGCGTGCCGGTCGCGGGGATCGCCCAGGCGACGAGCGACATGCTGATCACGCTCCAGGCCGCGCTGCTTCAGCGCGCCACGACCTTCCGTGAGGCGAATACCCGGTCGGTCAAAGATTACGACGAGTTCAAGCAGGTGCTCGATGGGCCGGGCGGCTTCCTCCGCGTGCATTGGGCCGGCTCGGACGAGGACGAGGATCGCATCAAGGATGAAACGAAGGCGACGATCCGCTGCTACCCGTTCGACGCGCCGGAGGGGGAGGGGGTCTGCTTCTACACCGGCCAGCGCACCGACCGGGTGGCGATCTTCGCACGGGCGTATTAGACGGGGAACGAGTAGACAGGGAAACAAGTAAACAGGGAAACAAGGGGAGGCGTCTCTGGCGGATGGGTGTCAGGGACGCCTTGAAACGGAGCGACAATACTCTGGCTATGGCGGCACGTTTGGTCGAGATTTACAAGCTGGCTGACCGCGTCGAGGTCCTCTTTGCGGACGAAGCGGGGGATACGTGGCGACCGGGTGTGGTGCGCGGGCTGGATCATCCCGGCGTCTGGGTGCAGACCGAAGATCGGCGGCTGTGGTTCGTCACCAATGGCCGGCGGATTCGCCCGATGAACTCCGGTTTTGTCCGCGCGCCTTCGACACCCGCGTCGTCAGCGTAGTCCGCGTCCCGTTTTCAGGGCGTCTCACTTCAGGATGTAGTACGTCGCCTTCCGATCCCCCACCTTCATCACCAGCCCCTGATCCACCATCTCCGCCAGCTCGCGGCGGATCGTCTCGTCGCTCAGTTCCGGGCAGAGCTCGCGAAACTCGCGGTTGGTGATCGTGCCGCGCTCGCTGAGATAGGCGACGGCTTTTTCCTGGCGCGGGTTGAGGCGGCGATTGCTCCAGCGTTGGGCCGCCGGTTCCTTGCTGACCAACTCCTCGCCGCGGCCGCGCAGCGTCACGCGGAAGCCCGCAGTCGTCTCCTCGAAGACCGGCGCCGGCAGGCCCGCCTCGGTCATCGCGGCCACCATGCGGTCAATCCCATAGCCCAGCCGCTCGACAAAGCCCAGGTCGGAGAGGATCTGAACGATGGCTTCGTTGCGTGAGAAGCGTTCGGTCATCAGGTTGGCGAGCGTGACGTGGCCGGGGAGCCGGCCGGGGCTGTAGACCTCCAGACGGTCGCTGAAGATCAGCACGCGGATGCCTTCCCCGCGGATCGCATAATCGCGGTGCGCGGCCGCGTTGACGATCGCCTCGCGTACGACCGGCAACGGATACTCGGTCGTCTCCTCGCGGGTGAACCCCTTGATGCGCATCCCCCGGCGCATGTTGGCGTTCAGGAACGCCTCGGCCTGGCGGATTTGGTCGGGCAGCGCGCCGCTGGCGTCGTGGCGCACGAACTCGTCTCCCATCGTCGGCCCCGCGTAGCGCACCAGGATGATCTCGGCGTGGCGCAGGAAGCGTTGCGGCTGGCGGCCAAACAGCAGGATGCCGGCGTGGCTGGGGATCGCCCCGTCTGCGGTTTGCGCCAGGCAGCCGCGGGCCAGCAGCAGCTTCTGGAGGTCGCCCGCCGGCTGGCCGAGCGCCTCCCAATAACTGTTCACCTGCACCGGGTCGAGGTCATCCAGGGTGGCGTCCGGGACCGCCCGCGCGTCGAAGCCTGTTTCTCCGCGTTCCAGCAGCAGGCCGGTCAGTTCGCTCGTGGTCAGGAGGCGGTTGCGCTCACCGGAACGCGTCAGATAGCGGCCATCCAGGCTGTAGACGTGCGGCATCCCGGGCGGCACTTCCACCACACAGACCAGCTTGCCGCCGAGTTCGACGATTTGGGGCAGGGGCAGGATGAGCGGCGGCGCGGAGAGCAAGCCGGCGGCTTGCACCACGGCGCGGGCTTCGTCAGCGCTCATCACGCCGGCGATCTTGCCCGCCGCGGTGACGCCGACGAGCAGGTGGCCGCCGTGGGCATTGGCGAGCGCGGTCAGGGTTTCAGCCAGTTTGGCCGGGTTGGTCGCGGCCGGGGCAAAGGCGAGGCGTTCTCCTGGCCCGGCAGAGAGCAGCCGCGTCAGGTCTTCGGAAGTCCAAGCGGGCCGGCGGAGGATCATGCGGGTGCAGCAGCCCCGACCGAGGCTGGAAGCATGTCTACGACGATCCGGCGGCCATCTTCCAGGGTGATCTGGTTGTCGCGCACGCGGACTGCTTGATCCCCAGATGCCAAAATTAGGCGATTGCCGATTAATTTTCCCGTCAATCGGATGGTGTTTTTCGCGGTGCGGCGCGGAATCTTGACCTGGAAACTCACCGGCTCCGTGTGATCAACGTAATCTTCGAAGTCGTGAGTATCCCAGAAGAGCGCTGCCTCAGCCAACGTCTTGAAGGTAGGAATCTCAGCCATATCTCTTACGCCTCCGGTATCCGCCTTTTTCATGCTCGGTCATTTCGCGTGCCGTCACGATCAATGCTCGGCGATTGCGTTTGTAGATGAAAACGACAAACAGATAACGTCCTGCATCGGTCTGTCCCAACGCATAGTAGAGATCCTCGCCGGGGCGGTCTCCTTTGGCCGCATGTCGAAAGTCAGGTCCGTTGAGGAAGACCTCTTCCACCTCGTCATCGGCGACCGTGTGAAGTCGCGCCAACTTATCAATGACATCATCTGACCACAGGATGCCAAGGATTTCCATGACGAGTTTCCTCCCACCACTATACACAATCTGCGCCGGTTTCGCAAGTGCCTTTCAGCGCAACTCCACGCGGCTGATGCGCCACAAGGTATCGGCGTTGGCCTTCTCGTTCGCCATGCTGACCAGGGTCCAGCGCGCCTGGCGGGTTTGCCCGGTGCCGTCGTTCAGCACGATCTCGGTCTCGACCACCGTGGGCGGCTCGCTGTTGAGCCACCAGGTTTGCGGTGTGGGCGACGGGGTGCCGGTCGGCGTCCAGGTGAAACGGTTGCCCGGCGGCGGATACCAGCCCAGCGTGCCGGGCGCCGTGACGGAGAGAGTGCGGATCGCCTTGCGGTCGGCGCTTTTTAGCTCGCTCAACTCCGGGGGCAGCGCGTTCTGCGCGTCGTTCGTCAGATAGCTCCCGCCGGTCGGCGTTACGGCCGCGGGGTTCTGGCCGCGCAGGAGCGCCATGACGACCCCTTCCGGGTAGGCCGGGTCTTTCGGCGCGCCATAGCAGAAGTCCAGGGTGTAGTCGCCCTTGACCTCCGCGAAATCTAACCCCGGCGGGAGGTCGGTCTTGGTGGCCGGCGGTGTGCGGCGATAGTGCCGGACCGCGCAGAGCAGGCTGCGCTGGTTGAGCTGATTGTAGGCGTAGACCCCGACTGCCGCGGTGCCCGTATTATCGGTGGCCGATGGCTTGCTCGGATCGGGGCTGGCGGCGTCGTAGGCGCGCAGCCGGACGTTGCCCTGGACGTGCCAGCCGACATAGCCGATCAGCTCGCCTTCCCACCGGAAAACCGACAAGATAGTGGGGAAGGCGTCGTAGCTGTAGCCGTAAACCAGGATCTCTTTGGCCTGGCATTTGCCGCCGGCGGCAGTGGGCGGCAGCGGATATACGCCGACGCCGCTCTGGCCCAGGTAGCCCTGCCCCTTGCCCCCGTAGATGTCGGGGAGGAGCTTGTAGGGCACCATGAAGGCCGGCCGGTAAGTCGCTTCGACGCCGGGCGCCTGGGGCACCCGGTTCACCTGCGTGTCGTAGATCACGCCGCCGATCAGGCCGCGGTTGGCTACCGCGCCGGGGTCGTAGCTGTAGATGATCAGGTATTCATTATCGCCATCGCTGTCGAAATCGCACGTCTTGTACTGTCCTGGGACGACCTTCCATGAATTCGGGATCATCGTCTGAAGGTCTATCGGCAGCCCGGTGTTGACAGGCAGCGGCACGCGCGGGCGCAGAAAGGAAACGATAAAGAGTAGCCCTGCTGCGGCAACCAGCACGATGATGACGATGCGCGACAGCTTCACGGCGTTTCTCCATCAGTCACAGCATTGACGCGGTTACCCAAGCGGGGGACATGCCGTGCGGAGTCGAAGCACGCTCAGCCGCCCACTGCATCACTTCCTTCAATTC
>CAZYHE010000347.1:0-5503 GCA_964647225.1 uncultured Anaerolineales bacterium | reverse complement strand
CGCCAGTGTGCTTTAGCACACTTTCACCATATCAGACGCCGATTTCAATCGGCGGTGCCCGCCACGCTGGCGGCGGCCGCCGCCAACGGCACATGTAGCAGCCGGGTGTAAATCGGCCCGGCCGGGCGCAGGTCGCTCTGCATCAGGCTGACCGCGGTCACGCGTTGCAGGCCGACCTGTTCCACGACCGTCTTTTCCACGGCTCGGCCGACGGCCTCCTCGACATCACGTTCCAGCCCGCGCGCCACCCGGCCCAGGGTGAGATGGGGCGAGTAACCGCGCTCTTCGGTCGGCCAGCCGAGCGGCGCGACGTGTTGCTCGACATCGGCTTGTAGCCGCGCCAACGTCTGGCCCTTCTCGCGCACCGCGACCCAAATCACCCGCGGCCGGCGGATATTCGGGAAACAGCCCCGGCCCTCGATGCTGACCTCGAACGGGGCATGGCCCGCGCACGCGGCGTGCAGCGCGGCTTCGATCTCCGGCAGGCGGCCGCGCGGCGTGTCCCCCAGGAATTTGAGCGTCAGATGGATGCTCTCGGCCGCGACCCACTTGACATCGCGCTGCGACATCTGGCGCTTGAACTTGGTCTGCACGCGGCCCAGGGCCAATTGGAGCGGCTCGTCGAGTTCGATGGCAATGAACGTGCGAAGGATTTCTTCGGGCATGAGCATTCTTCCTATTTCTTCGTTGCGGGAAACACCAGCGCCATCAAATCCGCCTCGGCCTGGCCGATCTTGCCCCGATACACCTTCAACTGGGCATCGAAGGACGAGAAGAGATGGCTGGCCTTATACCCCGCCACCATCTGCGCCAGCCAATCGGCCATGACCGCCGGATCGGCCTCGCGATAGCGCCCCGCGAAGCTGATCTGATCGAGCGGGAGTTTGGGCGGCATGGGCGGATACGCGCCCCTGGCATAACCGAAAACGATCGTCATCAGCGGGACGACACCATCGGGCAGCGCCAACTTCTCGCGTAGATAGCCGATGTCCAGCAGGCCACTGCGGCCCGTCTCCGAAAGCATCACCGACGACACACCGAGCGCCTCGGCGGCGATGTTCATCCCCATCGCGGCCAGCGACGCGTTCATCACGGCGGTGGTGTATTCCACCAACGGGCTGGCGGGGAACGCGTCGGCGAGAACGTGCGCCCGATGTGAGTCAGCCATCACGAGCACGGCGCGCTGCCCGCGAAACGGCAACGGGCTGTCGAACATCGCGCGCCAGCTCTCGGCCGTGAAGATCGCGAACGACCAGCTTTGCAGGTTGACCGTGGAGGGCGCCAGCCGGCCGGCCTCCAGGATCGCCGCGAACACGTCGTCGGGGATCGGCTGCTCGGTGAAGCTGCGCACGCTCCGCCGCCGCAGAATCGTGTTCAGCAGCGCGTTGTCCCGCAGCGATGGCGGAATGTTCGGCTTGCCGCGCAGGATGCGCCACAGGCTACGGAGAAAGGCGATGGGGCTAGGTTGGTTCTGCATCGCGCCTTTGCCTTTTGGGAAGGGTAGATTGGTAAATTGGTCGGTCGAAACCCGTGGCGCCCCAATTTACCAACTTACCAATCTACCACCCTACCGCTCCCCTCGCTCCACCACCGACAGGAACCCGCCGAAGATCCGATACTCATCCAGCCGGCACGAGTTGACGAGCTGGCCGTCGAAGTAGGTGATATCGGGGCAGCTATCGCACATGTCGGCGCGGCCGTCGGGCAGCAGGTCGGGGGCCTGGATGATGCCGACGCTCTGGGTGTAGATGCCATCGAAGAGATGCGCCGGGTGCCGCACGACATCGGCCCACCACTGTTTGGCCGCCTGGCGCACGACCTTGTCCCACGGCGCCAACAGGAACAGTTTGCGGCCGATCTTCGCCTGCGAAAGGTAAGCCAGATAGGTTCCTTTGAGCAGGTGATGCCCGGCCTGGGCAATCTCCATCGCCCGATGACCCACCGCGCCGTAGACCTGCTTCTGCGAACCGATCAGCGCGCCGATCAGCCATTTGTACGAGTCGTGCCGGATGCTGCCGCCCAGGTAGCCGGCCGCTTCGTAGCCGGGGATCGTCTCCTTCAGCAGGGCATACACTTCGGGCGAGGTGATGAACTTCTCGTCGAAACGATCCTTCACATAGCTCAACTTGTTCAGATCCACCTGGCGGTCGGAAGAATCTGTGGCGACGCTGGTCTCACTGGCTGCGGTGCGATAAGTGATGAACACCAGCCCATGCACCCGCCCAAAGTTCTTCTGGCCCCAACGCATCACATCCGGGATTTGCTGGAAAGCAGAAGGGTACACGGTCGAGTTGAAGACCAGGTACAGCCCGCCGACCTCAGTGACCATGTCGGTGACCTGCTGGCGCAGCTCGTTCATGTCGCCCTCGGTCTTGTCCAACCAATGCGGCCGGTTTTGGTGGCTGTCAATGTGGACGGTGAAACCGGCCAGACCGGCCTTCTTCAACTCGCGCAGCAGTTCCGGGGTGAGGGCCACCGCGTTCGTCAGGATGATCGGCTTGAGGCCGCTCTCGGCGATGTGCGCCACGATCTCCACGATCTGCGGATGGATCAGCGGCTCACCGCCCGCGATGGAGACGTTGTCCGGGTTCCGCCACTGCTTGAAGAAGGCGATTTCGGTCTTGATCTCATCCAGCGTCTTGTGTCCGGTCATGCGCTGGCGGTAGCACCCCTCGCAGTGGATGTTGCACGTGTCCGTGATCTCCAACCACGCGATGGGGTTGTCGTTCATGGACCAGGGTAAGCGGTAAAGATTGCGTTTGTCGAGAGCCATTTCTTCTCCTTATGCTGTGTGTTTCACTAACGCTGGGCCGATTCCTCGGCACTCTTGTTTCGCGGGCCGAGAAATCGGTCGCCGTTGAAGTGGATCAGGTGATCGGGTGTGTCGGCAAGTCTTCAATGCTGCTCATCATCCCGCTACGAAGCAACTGAGACACTATCATTCGCACCCAGGATCTCGCCGATGGTTTTGTCCATTTGCTCTATATCATCGGGAGCAGCACTGACACATCTGCCGAGTTCTGTGATAACTGCCAAAGGCGGCAATGGCATCGCACGCAACTCAGTAGCACTGACCTGGGTGTTGCCATTGAATGTCCGAAAGTATCTGTCCAGCAACGTGCTGTTCAGAAGCGCCGCAAGCCCATAAGTCTCATCGGGAGTCAGGGCGCCGCCGGGCCGATAGATATAGTTCAGATGGTTTTCCAGGCCAACATATGGCGCGCCGAGTTGTCCTGCCAATAACGGCGCCGCGGTGAGGCGACGGTCCTGTTCCTTGGCGCTGAAGCGCCGCAAGATGACGTAGTTCTGATCGGCCAGGAGCAGGGGCGTGGCGGCAGGTGCGAGCCAGATGTACTGCTCCTTGTCGCGCAGCGCCACCGGCCACTGAATCCGCATGGGGCGGACGTTCTGCATCCAGAGGAGCGGCGCGTGCGAGGTGGGCGTTTTGGCTGATATGGCGAGCAAATCGGCCGCACGAAATGCCACGACCGGTCCCGTAGAGATTTGCATTCCGTAGGCATGCAGACTACCCGACCAACTGCCTACAATGCGCACGACAGCGTCATCCGTGGACGTGATTGGGATGCGGAGCAATTTATCGCGACTGCCCATGTCCAGGATTTCCGAAAGCGGCGTTTGACGCTGTTCCGGCGCTGCCAGATCGCGCAGACCAGCACTGCACGACACGGTGACCATCCTGCCGTCCGGCTCAACAGCCCAGTGTTGGCAGCGGCGCGATAGCAGGATGACGTTTTCTTGAAGAATTTCATCTTGGCTGAAGGTATCTCGCCGCGATCCAAACAAATGGATCACCTCCGGTCGCATATTGGCGAAAAAGTACTCCCGAAATCGGCGGAAATAAGGCCCAGCCGCATAGCTACGCGGGGTGATGACAATCAACAATCCATCTGGCCTAAGCAGCGCCGCCGCAAACGCCATGAACAGCGCGTAGATATTCGGCTGTCCATGCACCACTGCCTCGGCAGCGCAGGCGCGTGGATCAGATTTGGGTAGTTTGAAATAGGGCGGATTCGCAATAATGATATCGAAGGCACCGGTTTCACCCGCAGTGGAAAACAAGCTGAGTGTGTTCTCCAACGCCGCGCCATTGGCCAGGATGAAGTCATCCCTTCGAAGAGTGAACTCCAAGAGAATTCCGCGCGTCTGCAGCCAGTGCTTTGCATACGCCAAGCTATGTGCCAGACAGTCCGCGAGGCCGGCATCAATCTCATAGGCAACCAATTCGATCTTCGCCGGTCTAGTTGAGTTGGCAGCCAGCTTTTCGCAGATTGCGCAAGAGAGAACACCGGCGCCCGCACCCGGATCAAGAATACGCAACGCCATTTGCGCATCCTCTCGATAAAGCCCGGCCATGAAACGTGCGACCGCGACCGGCGTCATGTACTGCCCAAGACGTTTCCGGTGTTCATCGGAGACTGACGCGGCATACGCGCGGCCTAAGCGATCGGCATAGGCCGCCGGTTCTTCATCAATATCGGGCGTCGGGAGAGATAACTGTATCATCAAACTCAAAACTACCGTGAATTCAGATTGCTCACACTGGAGTCTACTTCACTCGCCGATACGCCTCTGGATCGTTCGGCCCCGCGGCGGTATCCCAATAAACCGTCGCATCCATCCCCATCTTCGCCGTCTTGCTCTTCTGGCCGGGGACATGGTGCGCGGATGGATCGAGCGAACTGGACGGCTGATCGGTCAACACCACCAACCCGCGGTCGGCTTGAAAACGAGTTGCTACAGCCCACTCTACGTCGTTGGGATCAAAAGGATTCACATCTCCATCCACCACCCAGACGTGCTTGAGCGAGCCGTGCCCGCGGAAGGCCGCCGCGATGGCCTTCGCCCCGTCATCGGGCGCGCGTTTGGCGATCTGCACGACCGCGTGGAGCCACGACGCGCCGCCGGGGGTCACGTGGACGTTGAGGCAGCGGGCGACCTTGTTGACCTCGGCGTAGATGGTCGGCTCGCGCGGCATCCCCATCAGCAGGCGGTGTTCCAGCTTGCCGGGCAGCAGCGCCTGGTAGACCGCGCCGCGGCGGTGGGTGATGCGCTCGATGGCGATCACCGGCTGCATACGTGTGAAATCATAGGTGCCGGTCAGATCCACGAACGGCCCTTCGGGTACGAGGTCGTGGGTGATGCGGCCTTCCAGCACGAATTCGGCCTCGGCGGGCACGCGGATGCCGTTGGCGCAGGTTGCCATGGGGGTCGGGGCCAGCGCGGATGCAATGCTCATCTCGTCCACGCCGGGCGGCGGGGCCATGGACGCGGCCAGCAGCACGTGCGGCGGCAGACCGATGCAGATGGCGACGGGCAGGCCGTCCGGCCCGCTTTTCCGCCAGGCGCTATCTGTCCCCCGGCGCTCCACCAGCCGCGCCGCCAGGCGCGTCCGATCGAGCCGCAGCAGCCGGTGATACGACGCGTTCGGCCCGGTGTCGGGGTCGTTGATGAACGCCACCGCGGCCGAGGCATACGCGCCCGC
>CAZYHE010000346.1:0-5509 GCA_964647225.1 uncultured Anaerolineales bacterium | reverse complement strand
ACAAAGCGCCCTCCGGCGGGAGATTCCCCGCCGGAGGGCGCTTTGCACGTCGAATGGTGCGAACAGATGCGCCTGGCGCTGCGCCGGCGCGGCTGGATCAACTGTGGAGGGGCGCCGGGTTGGCCGGGACGCCGTAGCGCTGCTGGAGTGCGGCCCCGGTCGCCTGGAGCCGGTCGCCGGCCCAGGCCAGCGCGCGGCCGAGGAGGCGCGGGCCGCCCAAGCGGGCCACACGGCCCAGCCGGCTCAACCGCTCATTGTGTGCAATGTTTTGTAGCTCTGCGCGATGCGCATCCGCGTGGATTGGGATAGACCAGTCGTACATCGTGTCGTCTCCTGCTTACGAACCTATCTGCCTTGCACCGCGGCCATTCGCGGCGCAACCGTGGTTGCGCTCCGGGGGGCCGCCGCATAGCGCAGCAAGACCTGCCCGGCGTCCACCAACAGACGCCCGAGCCGGCTCAGGATCGCGCAGAGCCAGCCGCGCTCGATCACGCCGGCCTGCCGGAGCATTTCTTTTTCGTGGGCCGCCTGGAGGCGATCCCGGCGTTGCTCGGCGGTGACACTGCAATCCATGGTGTAATTGTTCATGTGGCTCTCCTGGTTCGTAAATCGCGTCAACACAGGCAGTATACGCGCACAATCCCCCAGGCGCATCCGACGACTGGGGGATTGTGACACTAGCCAGGTGGCTAATTCGGTGGTCTATACCGGTCGCGAGCGTGTCGCCCGCGCGCCTTGCTCAGTCATCTGGCAAAAGTCACACAATTTTCTTCTGCAACGCCAGCGCGACCGCCTCGGCGCGGTTGGAGACCCCGAGCTTGGAGAGGATGTTGCTCACATGCGCTTTGGCGGTGGCCCGGCTGACCACTAATCGCTCGGCGATCTCCGGGTTGTTGAGGCCCTTGACGACCAGCCCCAGCACCTCCAACTCTCTGGCGGTCAGCCCATAGTCTCGGCTTTCGGCGTCGCGCGTGGACGCCACCAACGCCTGCACCGCCTCCGGCGCGAGGGTCGAGCGGCCGGAGGACGCGGAGCGGATGGCTTCGGCCAGCTCCTCGGCGGAGACGTTTTTCAGCAGATAACCAATCGCCCCGGCCTTGAGCACGCCCTGCACCAGGTCATGCTCATGAAAGCTGGTCAGCGCGATGACGCGCGTCGCCGGCCAGCGCTCCAGGATGGCTGCGGTCGTGGCGACGCCGTCCATCTCCGGCATCACCAGGTCCATCAGGACGACATTGGGCCGAAGCTGCTCGCACAGGGTGATCGCCTCTCGGCCGCCGCCCGCCTCGCCCACGAGCAGCAGGTCGGGCTTGGATTTGATGAAGACGGCCAGCCCGCGGCGCACCATCGCGTGGTCATCAACGATCAGGACGCGAATCGGTGTTAGTGACATAATAATACCCCATAATCGTCATACTTGTCAGCCGGGCCACTGCACGCTGACACGGGTTCCGTGGCCCGGCGCGCTTTCGATCTCCAGCCGCGCGCCGATGGCCTGCGCCCGTTCGCGAATGATGCTCAGGCCCAGGTGATCCGGCGGCGCCTCATCCAGGGTGAAGCCGCGGCCATCGTCTGCCACGATCAGTTCGGCGTGCGCCGTGCCGGCCTCGCCCACATCCGCCCCTTCCCCGGCTTGGGCGGACTCAGCCCACCGCGTCAGCGTCACGTTGACTTCTGTGGCGCGCGCGTGTTTGACGACGTTGTTGAGCGCCTCTTGCGCGATGCGGTAGAGCGCGACATGCACTTCGCTCGGCAGCTTGCCGCGGCCACGGCAGGCCGTCTGCACGTTCACCTTGGCGCCGGCGCGGCCCGCGGCGGCCTCGGCCAACTGGCGCAGCACATCGCCCAGGTCGGCCTCCATCAGCGCCGCGGGCCGCAGCTCCAGGAGGAGGGTGCGCATCTCGGCCAGCGCGCCGCGACTGAGTTGTCGTAGCTCCTGGAGGAGTTGCTCCCCTTCCTGCCGGTCGCTCGCCCAGATGGCCGGCAGCGCCTCGGCGATCAGGCTGGCCGAAAAGAGGGTCTGGGTGACGGCGTCGTGGAGGTCACGCGCAATCCGGCCGCGCTCTTCCACCACGGCCAGGCGCTGCGCCTGCTCGTAGAGCCGGGCGTTCTCGATGGCGACCGCGGCCTGATTGGCGAACGCGACCAGCAGCTCCAGGTCGGTCTGCTGGAATGTGCCTTTGGCGCTGCCCGCCAACAGGACGACCAGGGTGCCGACGACCTGTTCCTTCACGGCCAGCGGCGCTGCGACGACGCTTTCGATGTTCCGCAACTTGAGCCAGCCCAGGGCGGTGCGATCCACCCGGCTGTCGGTGTCCAACTGGCTGGAGACGACCGGCTGGTTGTGCAGGGTGATCCAGCCCGACAAGGAACCATCGAGCGACCCACGCGCACCCACCAGATGATCGGCCGCCCCGGTCGCCGCGACGACTTCGTCTTCGCGCTTATCCCAGTCAACCAGATTGATCAGCCCGCCATCCCCGTGCAGGAGCGCGGTCGCCTGCTGGATGATCTGTTTCAGGAGCGCGTCCTGCTCCAATGTGCTTGCCACCGCCCGCGTGGTCTCCTGAAGGGCCGTGAGTTGGGTCACGCGATCCCGTTCGGCCTCGAAGAGTTGGGCGTTTTTGATGGCTTGGGCGGCCCGGTGCGCCAGGGCGGTGAAGAGCCGCTGCTGATCCGCGTCGAAGGCGTGCGCCCGGCAATAGGCCACGCAGAAGACGCCGAACACCTGCTCGCCGACGATGATCGGCAGATGCAGGAGCGAACGTACCCCTTCGGCCGCCAGCGCCCGCAGCGCCGCCTCGGGTTCATCGGCGAGCAGGGGATCCTGGGGCGCGTTCTCGACCACCGCCGGCTGGCCCGACTCGGCGACGCGCGCCGCCAACCCTTGCCCGCACGCGAAGGACAGCCCGGCCAGGGAGTCGTTGCTGAAGCCGCGCGCCACGCGCACCCCGATCCGCTCGTGGCCGCGATCCCAGGTGAGCACCGCGCTCTTGTCCGCGTTGAGCACCTCCACGCTGATCTTGACCAGGGCGTCGAGCACGCGGTCAAGGTGCAGATGGCCGTGCAGCTCTTCATCGGCCCGGAAGAGGGCGCTGAGGTCTTGGCGCCGGGCCTCGATCTCGCGGGTGCGCTCGCCCACCTGGATCGCCAGGGCGCGGCTGCGCGCCTCCACATCGCGCACGCGCCACGCGTAGCCGCCGGCGATGACGCCCACCAGGAGCAGGCCCGCCAGCGCCCGGAACCACCACCGCTCCCAGATCGGCGGCACAACGGTGATCGGGATTGTGATGCCTTCCTCGTTCCAGACGCCGTCGCTGTTCGTCGCTTTGAGCCGCAGGCGATACTCACCGCCCGGCAGGTTGGTGTAGCGGCCGAACCGCTGTGTGCCGATGTAGTTCCAGCCTTCGTCCCGGAAGCCTTCCAGCTTGTAGGCGTATTGGTTTTTTTCCGGCCGCGCAAAGCTCAGCGCCGCGAACTCGAAGTGGAAATAGTTCTCCGGCCACCGGAGCACGACACCCGTTGCGGTCGGCGTCAAGGTATTCGCCCTGGCCGGTTGGCTGCCCGGCGTGAAGGAGGTCAGCACGATGGGCGGGATGAACGCGTTCTTCTGGCGGATGTCCCGTGGGCGGAACACGTTGAAGCCGTTGATCCCGCCGAAGAACATCTCCCCGCCGGTGCGCTGTGCGTGGAAATAGGCGCCGCCGTTGAATTCATTGCTCTGCAGCCCATCGGCCGCGGTGTAGTTGACGAAGGAAAGGGTCTCCGGGGTGAAGTGCGCGATGCCCCGGTTTGTGCTGAGCCAGAGGCCGCCGAGGTCATCTTCCAGGATGCCGTAAACCACATCGTTCGGCAGGCCGTCCTCCTCGGTGTAGCAAGTGAAGGCGGCCTGCGTCACGTCCAGTTTGCACAAGCCGCCGCCGAACGTGCCGACCCACACTGTCCCGCGGCGATACTCGTGGATGCTCATGGCGACGGGGACCGGCAGACCGGCCAGCCCCCCGACCGGATAGTGTGTGAAGCGGTCCTGCGCCGGGTCCCAGTGATAGACCCCAGAATCAGCCGTGCCGATCCACATCCCATCTGCGCGGTCTCGGCGGAGCGCGCGGATGGCGTTGCTCGCCAGGCCGTGGCGGCTGGCGCCGCCGGCGTCGTAGCGCGTGAAACGGTCGCGGCTGGCGTTGAGGACGCTGATCCCACCTCCATCGGTGCCGACCCAGAGCGCGCCGTCCGCCGCTTCCTGGAGGGCGGTCACCGTGTTGCTGCCCAGGCTGGCCGGGTCGGCCGGATCGTGCCGGTAGTGGCTAAAGCGTTGGTTGATCGGATCGAAGCGATCCAGCCCGCCGCCGTAGAGGCCCACCCAGAGCACGCCGGCGCGATCCACGGCGAGCGCCCGCACCCGATCTCCGGCCAGGCTGCCCGCATCGTCCGGGTTCCGGCGGTAATGCGTGACGCGATCCAGGTCGCGCTCGAACCGATCCAGCCCGCCGCCATCCGTCCCGACCCACAGATTGCCGGCCTGATCTTCCGCGAAGGCCCGCACCTGGTTGTTGCTCAGGCTGTTGGCGTCGAAGGGGTCATGCCGGTGGAGGGTGAAGCGGTTGGCCGACCGGTCGAGCTTGCTGACCCCGCCGCCATACGTGCCGAAATAGAGCAGCCCGGCCCGATCCTCCAGGAACGAAAGCAGATGATCTGCGCCCAGACTCGTCGGATCGCGCGGGCTGCTGTGATACGAGACGAAGCGGTCGCCGGCTTCGTGACGATTCAGCCCACCACGCGTACCGATCCAGACCGTGCCGGCGCGATCCTGCGCAATGAAGCGGACGGCATCATCGCTCAGGCTGTTGGGATCGGTCGCACGGTGGCGGAAGCGCTGCCAGCGTCCCGTCGTCGGGTCCAGCCGATTCAGCCCGGCCTGGCCGGCGCCGACCCACAAGCTCCCGTCGCGATCGCCGAGGAGCGCGGTGATCGTGTCGGCGCTCAGGCTGTTTGCGTCGGTCGGATCGCGGCGATAGACGGTGAAGCGCCCCGATTCCCGGTCGAACCGGTTCAGCCCCCGGTCGGTGCCGACCCAGAGCGTGCCGGCGCGATCCACGTGCAGCGCGGTGATGCTGTTGCTGCTCAAGCTGCCGGGCCGCGCCGGATCCGCTCGATATTCGATCAGGCGGCGGGTCGTGTGATCGTAGGCGTCCAGGCCGCCGCTTGTGCCGACCCACAACACCCCCAGCGTATCTTCGGTGATCGCCGTGACGTAGTTGCGGCCGAGCGCGTCGGCGTCGTTCGGCCCGCTGCCGTGACGTTCGAAGCGGGTACGATCACGATCCAGGCGGGTCAGCCCCCCGCCGTAAGTGCCGATCCACAGGAAGCCATCGCGATCCTCGTAGAGCGCGGAGATGGTGTGGTAGGACAGGCTGTTGGAGTCGTTCCGCCGCGGCCTGAGCACGGTGAAGCCGGTGCCATCGTAGCGGTTCAGGCCATCCTCGGTGCCGATCCAGACGAAGCCCTGGCG
>CAZYHE010000345.1:0-5549 GCA_964647225.1 uncultured Anaerolineales bacterium | reverse complement strand
CTTCAAGATCTACAATCTGGATGTGATTGCCATCCCGACGCACCGGGGCGTGGTGCGCGTGGATTACCCTGACGGGGTCTACAAATCGGGGCAGGCGAAGTTCCGCGCGGTCGTCAACGAGATCGCGGAGTTGCACAAGAAAGGGCAGCCGGTGCTTGTCGGCACGGTCGCCATCGAGACCTCGGAAATGCTCTCCGAGATGCTCAAGCGCAAAGGGGTTCCCCACAACGTCCTGAACGCCAAACAGCACGAGCGGGAGGCCGGGGTCATCGCCCAGGCGGGCTGGCCCGGCACCGTCACGATCGCGACGAACATGGCCGGCCGCGGCGTGGACATCTTGCTGGGCGGCAACCCGGACGGTCTGGCGCGCGAGCGCCTGCGCCGGGAAGGGGTGGATCTGGCCGCGCTGGGCGAGGCGGATCCGGTCTGGCAGGCCGCGCTGGCCCAGGCAAAAACCGAAGTCGCGATGGACCGCCAGCGGGTGATCGCGGCCGGCGGCCTGCACGTGTTGGGCACCGAGCGGCACGAGGCCCGGCGCATTGACAACCAGCTCCGCGGTCGCGCGGGCCGCCAGGGCGACCCCGGCTCATCGCGCTTCTACGTGGGATTGGACGACGACTTGATGCGGCGTTTCGGCGGCCAGAGCGTTTCCAGCCTGATGGATCGCCTGGGGCTGGATGAGGATGTGCCGATCGAGGCGGGCCTGGTGAGCAAAGCGATCGAAAGCGCGCAAACTCGGGTGGAGGGCCACAACTTCGACATCCGCAAGCACGTATTGGAGTATGACAACGTCGTCAACAAGCAGCGCGAGGTGATCTACAACCAGCGCCGGCAAATCTTGAGCGAACCGACCATGCGACCGACGATCGTCGGCATGGTCGAGCAGGAGATCAAGAGTCAGGTGCAACTCTTCGCCGGCAGCGCGGAACGTGAGGAGTGGGATCTGGCCGGGCTGGCCGCCGAGCTGAACAAGATCATCTTCCCACCGCATGGCGAACACGCGGAAAGCTGGCGCGCCTTCACTACGCCTGAACTGGTTGACCATCTGGTGGAGTTGGCCGAGAAGGCCTACGATGCCAAAGAGGCGGCGATGGGCGCGGAGTTGCTGCGCCACCTGGAACGACTGGTCATGCTGCGCGCGGTGGATAACCGCTGGGTGCGCCATCTGACCGACCTGGACGAGTTGCGCGAAGGGATTGGCCTGCGTGCGTTCGGCCAGCAAGACCCGCTCGTGGCCTACAAGAAGGAAGCCCACGAGATGTACGCGGAGTTGATCTCGTCCATCTCGCGCGATGTCGCCTACGCTATTTATCACGCCCAGATGGTGGCGCGGCCGGTGCTGCCGCAACGTATGCAAACCAACCGCGGGGATGGCGCCGCGCCGCAACCCGCACGGGTCAACAAGTCGCCGGGCCGCAATGATCCATGCTGGTGCGGTTCCGGGAAGAAGTACAAACATTGCCATCTGCGCGCCGACCAGGGCCATGAGCCGGCGCCCGAGGCGGCCGGTGGGGATGGTCAAGGCGCCCGGCCGCCCGTCGCGCCGCCCGCCGCCAGCGCGGCCAAAAAGGGCGCCGCGCCGCCGCCCCAGGGCAAGAAGCCGGTCGCGGGCAAGCCGCGCCGCTGACGAGAGATGATCGGGAGAGACTCAAGCATGTCGCAAACTGATCGTTCGCAAACTCGCGCCCTCCTGCCCCGGCAGTCCGATCTGGCGGCTTTGTTCGCCGCGGTGCGCGATATGCACTGCATGTCGGTGGTCGGCGTCAGTAACCTGGGCAAATCCGCCCTGTTGCGTTCACTGACCGATGCCATGATGCAGCGGAAATTCCTGGAGCGCGAGGCGGCCGACTACTTGCCGATCTACATTGACTTCAATCGCATGCTCGACATGACCGAGCAGGCGTTCTATGAGTTGATCCTCCGCTGCGCGATGGATGCACTGAGCACGCGCGCCACCCCGACGGCGGTCGAAGCGGCCGGCCGCGTCCAGGCAGCCTATGACGCCCTGGTCAAACCCATCAGCAGCTTCCAGGTGCCGCTCAGCTTCGCCCAGGCGATGGCGGCCATCGGCGATCTCTTGCCGGAAAAGGTCGCGTTTCTTTTCGATGAGCTGGATGGCCCGGTCGCGGGGATTGATGGCCGCGTCTTTCTCAACCTGCGGGCGCTGAAGGACAAACACTGGCAGGGCCTCACCTACATCACCGCAACCAACCGCCGCCTGGAACAACTCGGCCATGATGGCAACGTGGCCGAGTTCGCCGAGCTTTTCTCCCGGCATCTCCTCTACATCTCACCGCTGAACGACGACGAAATGGCGGAGTTCGTCGCGGGCTTCGCGGCCGATGAGAATGTGACCTTCAGCGACGACGACCTGAGTTTCATCCGATTGTGGGCGGGCGGGCATCCGGGCCTGCTGGAAGGGGTGTGCCATCTGCTCGGCGCGCTCACCGGCCAGCCCGTGCGCGATCCGACCCAAGATTGGATCATCCAGCGCCGCGCGGCCGAACTGATCCCGCAGGACACCAATATCCAGACCGAATGCCGGCGCATCTGGGAAGACTTGACACCCCAAGAGCAGGACGCGCTCATGTCGCTCTTCCGCGGGCCGGCCGAAAAGGACCCGCCCGCGCTCGATTCGGTGATCGCCCAACGCCTGGTGCTCGCGCAGGGGGCCGAGCGGCGCATCTTTGCGCGGGCCTTTGCCGACTTTGTGCAGCGCCAGCATGTGGCGCGGCGGCCCGGCGCGCGCGGCGGGCTGCGCGTGGATTCCGAGAGCGGCGAAGTTTGGGTGGCCGGCATCCAGGTCCCGACCCTCACCAATCTCGAATATCGGCTGCTGCTCCTGCTCTATGGCCGGCTCGGCAAGATCGTCACCAAATACGATGTCGTGGAGGCGGTCTGGGGCGAGGACTACATTGATGAGGTGGATGACGCCCGCATCGAGAAGCTCGTCAGCCGCCTGCGCCAGAAGATCGAGCCGGACATCGCCAACCCGCGCTACGTCATCACCGTGCGGGGCCGCGGCTACAAGCTCGTGGAGGCATAGCGGTCACGCTGTCAGTTCGCCGTCCGTTGGCTGTCAAGCGGCCGGCCCGTTGTCGTGTTACCATTCATCTCGTTGAAGTATACGGCCGGTCGTTTTCCGATGGCCGCCCGAGATTCGCGCATCTATAACATACATCCCGGAGGACACTCATGGCAACCTTGCTCGACAAAGTCAACACACTGGTTTCAGCTAACTTGCATTGGTTGGTGGATCAGGCCCTCAAGCAGAACTCGATTGCAGTTATCCAGCAATACATCCGCGAAGTCGAAGACAACCTGGATGATCTGACCGACGCCACGGCGACGGTCGGCGGCAACGTCAAGACGATCCGGCGGAAGCGCGACGAGTTCCAGGCCAAAGCGGACGAGCTGGACCGCAACATTGACATCTTCCTGCGGGAAGGCCGCGACGATCTGGCTGGGGCGGCACAGAGCAAGCTCAACTCCACGCAACGGCTGCTCGACACATACAACCAGCAGCTCGAGCAGATGCAGCGTGAATACCAGAGCCTGATGGACGCCCGCCTGAAGCTCGAAGCCAAGCTCACGACGATCAAGCAGGAGCGCGAGGAGCTGGAGGCGCTGTTGGAGCTGGCGAAGTCCAAAGAGCTGACGGCCAAGACCATCAAGTCGCTGGACGATCTGTCTGGGGCCGGCGACGCCGACGTGTCCCGCATCGCCGACTCGATCCGCTCCCGGCTGGACAAAGCATCGGCCGAGACCGAGATGCGCGCCCAGACCCTCGACAGGCAGATGGATGATATCCTCAACAAGGGAGAGTTGGACGGCCAGCTCGCGGCCCGCAAGGCCCGCCTGGGGCTGTCGGCCAGCAAATCCTGAACGTAACACAAGCCGCTGGCTTGTGCCGCCTGCGCACCCTGGAGGTGTCTCATGACATCCTTGATCGAAAAGGTTCAAACGTTGGTTTCAGCCGACCTGAACCGGGCCGTTGATCGCGCGTTGCAATCCAACGAGCCGGCGCTCTACCAGCACAATATCCGCGAATTGCAGCGGACACAGGAGCAGGTCACAGACCAGCTCCTCAACGCCCAGGTCGAGTTGAGCCGGCTGCGCAAACGCAGCGACGAGCAACAGGCGCTCGTGGTGAAGCAGGATGCCGAGGTGGATCAACTGCTGCAAGCGGGGCTGCACGAAGACGCCTTGGCTGCCCAGGAGCGCGTCAACAACTCGCGCCTGGCCGCCGCGCAACTGGCGGAGCAGGTGGAAAAGCTCGACGCCGAATACGCGCGCATCGCCGCGGCGAAAGCCCAACTCGATGCGCGCCTCGCGGCCATGATCCAGAGCGAGCCACGCGTCAACAGCCTGATCGGCCTGACGCGGGCCAAGGAGTTGACTGCGCAGGCGCTCCGTTCGCTGGATGACCTGGAAGGCGCCGGCGACCCGGATGTGGCTAACACCGTCGGCGCGATCCGCACGCGGCTGGCCGAGGCGGAAGCGGAATTGGCGCTGCTCGAACAACGCGGTCTGGCGCGCGGCGAAACCCCGGAAGTGCTCAAACGTAAAGAGTTAGAGGCGCAGTTGGAAGCGCGTAAGGCGCGGTTGGGATTGTAGAAGGAAGGAGAAAGGCATGAACCTGGCTCCGATTTTGGTGACGCTCGGGGGCGGCCTGTTGGCGCTCATCCTGGCAATCTACTTTTGGGTGGCGACGGGTCGCGGCGGCCGGCGGACGCAGGCCGTCTTCTTCACGATCCTGGCGGCCGTGCTGCTGATCGTCGCGGCCGGGCTGGGCTGGCAGCGGCTGGGGCCGAACGCCAGCCAGCAGGCGTTGGTCGCCGTGCCGCGCGGGCCGGTTCAGGTGCGTGTGCTGGCGGCGCTGCCCATCGAACCGTGGGTGCGGGAAGCCGCGCGCCAGTTCAACGAAAAAGGCTTGCGCCAGGACGGCCAGCCGATCGAGGTCCAGGTGACGGCCATTGACGGGCTGACGGCCCTGGGCAAGTTCGACCGGGACGAGTTCGGCACGCTGTCCCAGGGCAAAACGCGCGACCAGCTCACCGCGGCCGAACGCCAGAAGCTCGAAACCGCCTTCCCGACCGTCTGGATTCCAGACAGCCGTTATCTGGTGGAGCTGGCAAACGCCGCGTACAAAGAACGCCTGAGTCGCGATGTCTTCCTGACCGACGGCGAGTATCGCGCCCGGCCCATCGCGATCTCGCTCTTCACCTGGGGGCTGTACAACAGCCGCGCGACCGCGCTCGAGAAAAAGTTCGGCAAGATTGACTGGCAGGTGATCCACGATGCCGCGATCGCCAAGGGCGGCTGGCCCGAACTGGGCGGCGATTCGGCCTGGGGCTTCTTCAAGCTCGTCGTGCCCAACCCGCGACGCAATGTCGGCGGCCTGGCGGCGATGATCGCCGCGGCGGGCGAGTATTACGACAAGCCCAATATCTCGGTCGCTGAAGTGACCGATCCGAAGTTCCAGAAGTGGCTGAAGGAGCTGATGGGCGCGCTGACCGACGTGAGCGGCGCCAGCGCCTACACCGCCG
>CAZYHE010000344.1:0-5551 GCA_964647225.1 uncultured Anaerolineales bacterium | reverse complement strand
GGTGACTTGGTGACGGGGCAGATTCGGCCTCGCGGGGCAGGGATGCCGCTTGTTGGGTCTTTGCGTCCTTTGCGTCTTTGCGGTGGACTTCGTCGGTCTGTTGATAGTGCAAGATCGCGACGGCATAGGCTTCGTCGGTCAGGAGATAGGCCAGCAGCCACTTCCAGCCCGGCCGCAGCCCGTGCAGATAGGGTGCGACCGACGCGCTGTAGAGCATGTGGCGGATGTTGACCACGAAGGTCGTCAGCAGCAGCACGAGCGCGGGCGCGCCGCCGGCGATGAGTTGAACGGCGATGAACTGCGCCGAGCCGGCGAAGACGACCGACGACATCGCCTGCGCCATCGCGACGGGCAACCCGGCCGTCATCGCCAGCGCGCCGTAGATCATCCCGAACGGCGCGACGCCGAGGAGGATGGGCAGCTCAGCCTTGGCGCCGGCGAGGAACTCAGATGTTGGAGTGGCGGCGCGTGTCAACACTACAACGCCTGCCAACCATGCTGCTTAGTGAAACCATTCATTCCGCATAGGCCTCGGCCAGATACTTGTCTACATTGCTGCTCATATCCGGTGGCGCGCCCTTTGCAATCCCGGCCAACTCAAATAGCCCCTCGAACTCCCACGGGGCGTTTGGGTCTTCGTCATCTGCCGCCGCGATCTGGTTCGTCACCTCTTCGGCTGCGCGCACAGCAGGTCTGGGCGCGTTGGCAGTCTCAGCCACCCGCTTACTGTCATTGTTTCCATCCTCACCCATGAAGCGCATCAGTTCTGTGCGCGTGATGCGCCACTCTTTGGCGCCGATCTTGGCGCCCTTCAATCGCCCATCGCACAGCATGTTGGTGATCGTTCGCGGTCGCACGCGCAAGACCTGGGCCGCCTCAGCCGCCGTCAAGATCAACGGTAAATCGCGCCAATCCCAGGCTTGAGTCACAGCCAAGCTCATAGAACCTCCTCCCTGGCTTGCACACTCCGCGTTACGCTGAAAAAGCCAGGTTACGGCGACATATTACCGCAAACGGCGGTATGCGTCAAGACCGAAGACCCTAAGGGTTTACGAAACCCTTAGGGTCTCGTGCCGAGATGTCAGGTTATCGGTAACGGTGTGTCAGTATGTTAAGCGTGCGATCGCAATCGCGCGTCAGCCCGCGCGTCGAACTTCCCCCGTGTGCTCCGCGTGATAGCCGCCCAACTGCGCGATGACCCCGCGGAACGCCCCGGAGGCGAGCAGGTCGAACAGGGGGGCCAGCGGCGCCTGGTCGCGGTCGGCCACATAGCACACCAGGTCATAGCGTTCGGTGGCGATGGGGAGGAAGTCGAGGCCGAGCGCCTGCGCCGCGGCCCGCAAGCCCAGCCCGGCGTCGGCGTGACCCTGGGCCACCGCGGTCGCGACGGCCATGTGGGTCGCGGCCACCTGATCGTGGCGGCCGAGGAACGCGGGCGATAGGCCAAGCAGCCGCAGGCGGTGTTCCAGCAGGGTGCGCGTGCCCGAGCCCGGCTGGCGGTTGATGAAGCGCAGGTCGCCGTGGGCCAGCCGGCTTAAGCCATCGGCCAGGCTGTGGATCCCTTTCGGGTTGCCGGCCGCGAGAATGAGGCCCTGCTCGCGTTCGGCGAGGGTCACCGCGCAGACCTGGCCGCCGGGGAAGAGGCGGCGCAGGATCGGCAGGTTGTATTCGCCGGTCTCTTCGTCCAGGATGTGCGCGCCGGCCAGGCCCACTTCGCCGTGGAGCAGCGCCAGCAGGCCGTCGAGGCTGCCCACGTAGGCGGCGCTCCAGGCCGCCGCGGGATGCGCCAGTCGCACCTGCGCCCACAGCGCCTCCAGCGCGAGATCGTGGCTGCCGGCGAAGCGGCTCAGGCGGTCGGGGCGGCGGGCCGCCGGGGGCGCGGGGTGGGGGCCGCGCTGCTGGCGCCACGCGGCAAGCTGCAAGCCGAGCGCGGCCTCGATCTCATCGGGGGTGAAGCCTTGCGCCAGCGCCTCGACTACGGCGCGTTCGGCCAGCCCGCGGAGGCGCGTCTCGCGATATTGGCGCAGCCCTTCGACGTTGCTTTCCTGCGCCACGAGCGTGCCGCGGCGGCCGTGCGTCTCGATCACGCCGGCTTGTTCCAGCTCCCGATAGGCGCGCGCCGCCGTGCTGGGGTTCACGCCGAGTTGCTCCGCCAGTTCGCGCACGGGCGCCAGCCGTTCCCCCGGCTGTAACTCTCCGCGCGCCACTGCCAGCCGGATTTGCTCGACGATCTGGGCGTATTCGGGGGAACCTTTAGTGAGGTGGATGGTTAGCATGGTGGGTTGGTAGATTGGTAAACTGGTAAATTGGTAGATCGGTATTCCGCATTCTGCATTCATCATTCCGCATTGGGTCAGTACACCATCTCTCCTCGCACGAAGGCGGCGGTGCGCGGGTCGGATGGGGCGCTGAAGAAGGTTGCGGTGTCGGCCAGCTCGATCAGGCTGCCGTTCAGCATCAGGCCGACGCGGTGCGCCAGTCGTTTGGCCTGAAAGACGTTGTGCGTTACGATGACGCTCGTCGTGCCGTGGCGGACGTTTTGCCCGCGGATGATCTCCTCGATCAGCCCGACGTTGTAGGGGTCGAGGTTGGCGGTTGGCTCGTCGAGCAGCAACACGCGCGGTTCGATCACCAGCGCGCGCGCCAGCGCCACCCGCTGCATTTCGCCGCCGGAGAGGGTTTGCGCCCCCTGTTTTGCCAGCGCCGCCAGCCCGACCTCTTCCAGCATCGCGTCCACGCGGCCATCGTCGTGCCGGCCCCGCAGCCTGAGGCCATAATCCACATTGGCGCGCACACTGGCACGGCGGAGCACCGGCCGCTGGAAGACGGTCGTCACCTGGCGGCGTAACGCCAGCGGCGCCGCGCCGTTGATCGTCTGGCCCGCGAAATGGATGATACCCGAAGTTGGGGTTTCCAGGAAGTTGAGCAGCCGCAGCAGCGTGGATTTCCCCGCGCCGCTCGGCCCCACCAGCGCCAGGATTTCGCCCTCCCGCACCTCCAGGGTGGGCAGGTCGAGCACGGTGCGGGTTCCGTAGGTGTGATGGAGGTTGGTGAGTTGGTACATTGGTAGGTTGGTAGACTGGTAGGTTGGTAGATTGGTGGACTGGTAACTTGGGAACCGGTCTACCAAGTTACCAAGTCCCAATCTACCAAGTTACGTCTTCCCCTGCAACCGCAGCAGCGCGACGTTCGCTGCGAAGGCCAGGGCCAGCAGGATCACGCCCAGGGCGATGGCGAGCGCGAACTCGCCTTGACGGGTGTTCAGGACGATGGCCGTGGTCAAGACGCGGGTTTTGCCCAGGATGTTGCCGCCCACCAGCATCACCGCGCCGACCTCCGAGATGATGCCGCCGAACGCCGCGACGATCGCCGCGACCACCCCGATGCGCGCCTCGACCAGCACGGCCCACGCCTCCTGTACCGCGGTCGCGCCGAGCGAGCGCACCTGGATGCGCAGCGCCGGATCTACGCTCCGCACCGCGGTCATGGTCAGCCCCATCACCAGCGGCAGTGCGATGATCGTCTGCGCGGCGATCATCGCACTGGGGGTGAAGAGCCAGCCGAGGAGGCCGAACGGCCCGCTGCGCGACAGCATCAGATAGACGAAGAGGCCGACGACCACCGGCGGCAGCCCCATGCCGGTGTAGAGGATCGCCGTGATCAGCCCGTGCGCGCGGGTGCGCGTCAGGCCCAGCGCCACCCCGACCGGCACGCCGATGAGGGTGCTGATGAGGAGCGCCAGGCCCGACACGCGCAGCGAGAGGAGGACGATCTCCCCCAGTTCGGCGTCCCCCGCGCCGATCAGCCGCAACGCCTCGATTAAGCCGCGGAGGATTTCATCCAAGCCGCGCTACTCCTTCGCGATCATCACTTCGGTCGCTTTGATCACCGCCCGAACTTCGTCGCCAGGTTTGATGCTCATGGCTTCGACGGAGCCTCTGGTGATCGCTGCGACGACCTCGAGGCCGTTGACATCCACCACGACCTCGGCCATCACTGTGCCGATTTTCACCGACTTGACTTTCCCTTTCCATTGGTTGCGTGCGCTGAGCATGGAATCTTCATCCCCTTTCTTGGGTGCTTGCTAATGCGCAAGCGGCAGGTGAATGATCAAATCGCGATATTCATCTGGCAAGCTCGCGCCCCAGATCAGCAGGAGCTCTTCGATCACCAGCCCCAATGACATGCGGCGCGGGACAATCAAAATGCCAGGGATATGATGACCCGCGGCCAGATGATCACGAAGATGATCGGGCATGGTGGATCGGTTGTTGGTGACCAACAAGCAACCGTGCGCTTCGATCCAGCGCAGCAGGTCAGGATCGGATGTGCTGATGACTGGCGCGGGCGCTTGTCCGAGCACGTGAACCTGCACCGTTGGCTCGCGGCGCTCGATCCCGCGGGCGACAGCCCGCGGGATATGTTCATCCAGAAGGAAACAGTACTGTCTCATAATCAGGCCGCAGATGCTATGCGCCGCACTTTGAGCAGTTCCGTAAGTCGCCTGACAGGCGTCGGCGGGTTCAGTTCTTGTTGGCGGCGCATGGCAATTTCGCGATTCTCGATCAGCCGCAGATAGGCATCGAGGCGCCCACGTTCTTGTTGGTAGTATGCTACAGTCCCCTGAATCTCTTCCAGCGACAACGTCGGATAGCGCAGCACGATTTCTTCGGGCGTCAGTCCATCGAGATAGTCGAACAGGATCGTCTCGATGCCGATCCGGTGCCCTTTGAGTCGGATGTCATCGGACGCGAGAAAGTCGAAGCGGTTCTCCAAAATTGTCCCGGGCATGTTTCACCTCGATAATCACAGTCTGCCATCTACGCGGTGATTATACTACTTCTTCGCGCTCGGATAAAACAACGGTTGCCCGAACTTGTCCGCGCCGAACTCGGCGATCAGCTTTTGCCCCTCAGCCGAGGTCATCCACTCGATGAACTTCGTCGCCAGGGCATTGTTGACGGCCGGGAATTTATCCGGGCTGACGGCCAACAGTCCGTAAGGATTGAGCAGGTTCTTATCCTTGTTGTTGGCCAGGTTGTCGCCGCCGACCAGCAGCGCCAGGTTCGGCGTCTTGCTCTTCATGGCGAGCCAGGTGCCGCGATCTGCCAGTGTGTAGGCTTTCTGCTCATTGGCGAAGAGCAGCGTGTCACCCATGCCCTGGCCTAATGAATTATACCACTTCATCTCCTTGGTCGGTGTAATGCTCAAGCTCGCCCAGATCGTCTTTTCTGTCGCGTGGGTGCCCGAGTTGTCGCCGCGGCTGGCAAAGGGCGCAGCTTTGTCCATGACCGCCTTGAACGCATCCTTCGCAAGCGCCATGCCCGTGGCCTTAGCCGGATCATCCTTCGGGCCGATCACGACGAAGTCGTTGTACATCACGTCGAAGCGCGCCTTGGCGAAGCCATCAGCCACGAACTTGTCCTCGGCCGCGCGACTGTGGACGAGGAGCACATCGGCGTCGCCGCGCCGGCCAATCTCGATCGCCTGGCCGGAGCCGACTGCGACGAAGTCTACCTTGCAGTTGTTGGCCTTCTCGAAGACCGGCAGG
>CAZYHE010000343.1:1447-5557 GCA_964647225.1 uncultured Anaerolineales bacterium | reverse complement strand
TGCCCCCTCCCTACTCTGCAATCGCCTCAACCTGCCCGCTCAAACATCATGGGGGCAGGTCTATTCACCGGATCAAACGGAGTCCAGCGTCTTCTCGGTCTGCGGATCGAACAGGTGCATGTTGTCCATGTTGAACAGCACCTCGATCGTCTCGCCGGCGTGGGTGCGCGTGCGCGGATCAACACGAGCGATGAACGACTTCTTGCCGCTGAGCAGGTAGAGGAAGATTTCGTTACCCATCAACTCGGTCACATCTACTTCGCAGCTCACCTTGGCCGGGGTGATGCCGGGCGCGGCGTATTCGACGGCGTAGATGTCTTCGGGCCGGATGCCGAAGATGATCTTCTTGCCCCGGCTCGAAGCGTACTGATTGCGCTTGTTTTCCGGCACCTGCACCTTGAACGTGCCGCTGTCCACGAAGAGCTTGCCGTCCTGCTCCACCAGGGTCGCATCGAAGAAGTTCATGGACGGGCTGCCGATGAAGCCGGCCACGAACACGTTGCCCGGATGGTCGTACAGGTTTTGCGGCGTGTCAATCTGCATGAGCAGGCCGTCCTTCATCACCGCGATGCGGCTCGCCATGGTCATGGCTTCGACCTGATCGTGAGTCACGTAGAGCATGGTGACACCCAGGCGCTGATGCAGCTTGCTGATTTCGGCGCGGGTCTGGACGCGCAGCTTGGCATCCAGGTTGGAGAGCGGCTCGTCGAAGAGGAACACGGCCGGATCGCGCACGATGGCGCGGCCCACGGCGACGCGTTGGCGCTGGCCGCCGGAGAGCTGCTTGGGCTTGCGGTCAAGCAATTGGCCGATGCCCAGGATGTCCGCGGCCTCTTTCACCTTCTTGTCAATCTCGGCCTTGGGGGTCTTGCGCAGCTTGAGACCGAACGCCATGTTGTCGTACACGCTCATGTGCGGGTACAACGCGTAGCTCTGGAACACCATCGCGATGTCGCGATCCTTGGGCGGCACATCGTTGACGACACGGTCGCCGATGAGGATGCGGCCATCGCTGATTTCCTCAAGGCCGGCGAGCAGGCGCAGGCTGGTGGTCTTGCCACAGCCGGACGGGCCGACGAAGACAAGGAATTCCTTGTCGGCAATCGTGATGGTCAAATCGTTGACGGCGACGACGTCGCCGAAGCGCTTGAAGACATGTTCGTAGGTTACACTGGCCATCGGATGATTTTGCTCCTGGATTGAGATATTGGGATGCGCTGGCAATGCCAGGGTGGGCCGGGCAGACAGGACTGTTCGGTCGAGGGATTCAGCTTTGCCGATCGGGCGGCTAGGCCCCGCCTCCGCGCGCCCAATGACCAAGATCGGTTCAGGTGAATAACTCAGGCAAACTGCCAAAACCGCTCTGCCGCGGCCGCAGTAAACATCAGGTTGGATCAGAGGATGATTTCGTCTCGAACGTCGCACCTCCGCGTTGTTTCAGCACGAAAGGCCCACCGGGTGCAGGCTAACCGCCACGCTTTCGGCGCGAGACACTTGGTCATGTCACGCAGCCAGAAAGAGACTAAGCAGATTTTACCACAGCATCTTCAAAAGTGGCAAGTTACGGCTTCATGGGTTAGAATCAGGTATACTCTTACCAAAGGACTTCCAAAATGAGTGATCTGACGCTTGAGTCCATCTACCACTATCGCCGCATCGCAGACCGGATCGGCACGTCGGGCATGCCGACCGAGGCGCAGTTGGCTGAGATTGCCCGCGCCGGCTTCGAGGTGGTCATCAACCTGGACCAACTCAACTCCAAATATGCCTTGCCCAATGAACGGGGGACGGTCGAGTCGTTGGGGATGACCTATCTGCAAATCCCGGTGGTCTGGGATCTGCCCACCCATGAGAACGTGACCCAGTTCCTGGCCGCAATGGATCAATACGCCGACAAGCGCATCTTTGTGCATTGCGTCGCCAACGCCCGCGCTTCGGTTTTCATGGCGCTCTACCATATCCTCCGGCTGGGCTGGTCGCAGGCCGAAGCGATGCAGGGTGTGACCGCGCTCTGGCAGCCGAACGAGACCTGGCAGAAGTTCATCGAGCGCGAGCTGGCGAAATGAGCTTGATTTCGAACAAACTGCCGGCGTTTGCCCGCAACAAGCAGTTCAGTTATGCGGCTGCCTACTACGTGGGCTTCATCGCCCTGGGACTCGTCGGGGCCGTGATGGGGCCAACCCTGCTCGGCCTCGCCGCGCACACCGGCTCCACGATCAGCCAAATCAGCTTCTTGTTCACCGCCCGCGCCGTGGGCTACTTCATCGGCTCGCTGATCAGCGGCCGGCTGTATGATCGGCTGCCGGGCCATCGGGTGATGACAAGCGTGCTGATCCTGATCGCGGGGATGATGCTGCTGATCCCCGTGGTGCCGCTGCTGTGGCTGTTGGCCGCGGTCCTGCTTGTCTTGGGCCTGGGCGAAGGCGCGCTGGACGTGGGCGGGAACACGCTCCTGGTCTGGGGCTATCGGGAGCAGGTCGCGCCGTACATGAACGCGCTGCACTTCTTCTTTGGCGTGGGCGCGTTCATCTCACCGATCATCGTGGCGCAGGCGATCCAAGCGACCGGCGACATCATGCTGGCCTATTGGGCGCTGGCCGTGCTGATGCTGCCGGCCCTGGTGTGGCTGAGCCGGCTGCCCAGCCCGCAGCGCCAGGTTGTCACTGAAACGCACCGGTCGGGGCGCACGAACTGGAAGATGTTGCTCTTGCTCGTGCTTTCGTTCTATGTGTACGTCGGCGCGGAACTCAGCCTGGGCAACTGGCTTTCCACTTACGCGATCAAGCTCAACCTGGCCGACGCCGCGGGGGCCGCGTATCTGACCTCCGCGTTCTGGGGCGCGTTCACCGCCGGCCGGCTGCTCTCGATTCCGCTCGCCACCCGCTTCGCCGAGCGCACCGTCCTGCTGGTTGATCTGGTGGGCAGCCTGGCGTTCGTCGTGCTCATGCTGAGCTTCCCCCATTCCGCAGCCGCCCTGTGGATCGGCGCGTGCGGCGCAGGCTTTGCGATGGCGTCGGTGTTCCCCACGATGATCTCGTTCGCCCAACGGCACATGACGATCACCGGCCAGGTCACCAGCCTCTTCCTGGCGGGTTCCAGCCTGGGTAGCATGACGCTGCCGCTGCTGATCGGCCAGTTGTTCGATTCAATCGGGCCATCCATCATGGTCATCTTTGTCACAGCCGCCCTGGTGATCGAACTGGCGCTCTACGGGCTGCTGCTGATCGTCGTTGCGAGGAAAAATGGTAGACAGACAGCTTGACGTGATCGCCTACAACCGGGCGGCCTGGAACCGGCAGGTCGAATCCGGCAATGAGTGGACCGTGCCGGTCGGGCCGGAGGTCATCGCCGCGGCGCGTGCCGGCCGCTGGAGCGTGCTGCTGACGCCGACCATCCCGGTTCCCCCCGCCTGGTTCCCGCCGATGCCGGGCGCGGATGTGCTGTGCCTGGCGAGCGGCGGTGGGCAGCAAGGCCCGGTCTTCGCCGCAGCCGGCGCGGCCGTGACCGTGCTCGACAACTCCCCGCGTCAGCTCGCCCAGGATCGGCTGGTGGCCGAACGCGAGGGGCTGGCGATCCGCACGGTCGAAGGCCAGATGGCCGACCTCTCCGCGTTCGCCGACGGCAGCTTCGACCTGGTCTTCCACCCCGTCTCCAACGTCTTCGCGCCCGCTGTGCGCCCCGTGTGGCGCGAGGCGTTCCGGGTGCTCCGGCCGGGCGGCGTGCTCCTGGCCGGCTTCAACAACCCGGTTATCTACATCTTCGACCTGGTTCAGGCCGACGAGATGGGCGTGCTGGAGGTCAAATACGCGCTGCCTTACTCCGATCTGACGCACCGAACCGATGAGGAGTTGCAGCGCCAGATGGATGAAGGCTGGCCGCTGGAGTTCAGCCACAGCCTGGACGACCAGATCGGCGGCCAGCTCGCGGCCGGGTTCCTGCTGGCGGGGCTGTTCGAGGATCGCTATCCCGCCGAAAGTCGCGATCCGATCAGCAAAATCATGCCCATGTTCATCGCCACGCGCGCCATCAAGCCAAGGCACGGGCGCTGAGCGGGCCGAAGCGCCTTTCGACACGCTCAAGGCACGTGTTCGGATGCATTCATAGATCGCT
>CAZYHE010000343.1:0-1347 GCA_964647225.1 uncultured Anaerolineales bacterium | reverse complement strand
CGAAGCGCCTTTCGACACGCTCAAGGCACGTGTTCGGATGCATTCATAGATCGCTCGACCAGAAAGGGTGCATGTGTCTTACCGCCGAATCTTTGGCCTGCTCCTGGGCACGCTCCTCGGCCTGACCTTCGGGCTGGTCTCGCAGGGCATCAACCGGCTCATCCTGCCGGGCGTGCCTCTCTATCAGCCGCCGTTCGGGCCGGCCGGGAACGCCGCCGTTGCGACGCTGATCGGCGCGACGTTGGGCGGCGTGGCGGCCTGGCCGGCCGGCAGCCTGCGCGGGACATTCACCGCCAGCGGTCTGGCCGCCGCGCTGATCGTCATCGTCAACTTCGCCGCGGCGCGGGTCACCGAACGGGGCCGGGCCGGCATGGCGATGGCGGCGGTCTTCATGCTGCTGCCGCTGGTGGGTTTGGCGGCCCCGTTGCTGGGCATCTTTCGCTGGATCGTCAACCGGGAACTGGAGGCGCGGCAGGATTTCGCCTCGGCCTGGTATCGCGTGCGCGGGCCGTTGGCGCTGGTCATCGTGCTGGGGGCGGCCGGCGCGTTCGCGCTCTACCCCGGCGAGGCCCGGCAGGAGTTGGCCGTGATGAATGCGCTGCTGCGCTCCGGGCTGAATGCAACCGCCACCGCCGAGCTTCCCCCGCCCTTGCAGGCGGCCGAACTGACGGATTTTCTGGCGCAGGCCGACGCATCCTATATTCTGGAATGGACGCGCAATGATCTCAACCGTTTTCGCATCCCGCGACCGGGACGCAACTTCGACAGCCACGCCGTGGTCGTGGCGCGCTTCGCCAACGGCTGGCGGCTGGCGTGTCTGTTCGTGGCGCCCGGCGAACTGCCGGAATGTCGCAGTTGGTGAAACACACCCATGCCTTTCGACCCGCCGGCCTTCCTGAATGAACTGCGCCGCCGGCGCGACTACGCGGGGCAACTGGTCCACGTGCAGACGATCCCCGTCCGGCCGCCGCGCTATGGGGAGCTGAAGGTCAAGCTCAGCCCGCCCGTGAGCCGGGCGTTGCGCGCCGCGGGCGCCGAGCGGCTCTATCTCCATCAGGCCGAGGCGATCAACGCCGCGCTGGGCGGGCAACACGTGGTGGTCGCCACCTCCACGGCCAGCGGCAAGACCCTCTGTTTCAACGTGCCGGTGCTGGAGGCGCTGGCGCGTGATCCGCTGGCCCGCGCGCTGTATCTCTATCCCACCAAGGCGCTGGCCCAGGATCAACTCGGCAAATGGAAGGCGCTGGTGGGTGGGGCCGGCGACGGGATCATCAATCCGCTGGCCGCGACATACGACGGCGACACGCCTCAGGCCGCGCGGGCGCGGCTCCGCAAGACCGCGCGCGT
>CAZYHE010000342.1:3565-5587 GCA_964647225.1 uncultured Anaerolineales bacterium | reverse complement strand
CGGGCCTTGAGCCAGTCGAAAGGCCGACTCAGGCCTCGAACTCCTGCTCATTCGGGTGCAGCGCCCATTTCAGGTTGACCCGCGCGCCCGCGGGTTTCGGCACGTAGCCCGCCAACAGCGGATCGTCTGTGTCGTGCATCCAGCGGGCCAGGCGTTCCGCCAAATCCGCCCGGATGGCAGCGTGTTCGGGGCTTCCTGCCAGGTTGATCCGCTCGGCCGGATCGCAGGCCAGGTCGAAGAGCATCTCGGCGGGATCGTGCTTCGCTTCGGCCAGCCCGTGTCGCAGCAAATACTGTTTGCTGTGGCCGTCGTCAATGTTGGGCTTGACGGCCAGGTCATAGTCATCGAAGTAGCGGATGTATTTCCAGCGGTCGGTGCGGATGCAACGCAGCGGTTCGTAGGCCGCGTGGTAGGTTACTTCGGCGAAGATCTCATCGCGGATGGCAGTCGCCGTCCCATCGAGGAGCGGGGTCAGCGATCGCCCTTCCAGCCACGGCGGGGCCGGGACGCCCGCAGCCGCGCACACGGTCGGGTAGATGTCGAGGTGCGAGACCAACGCGTCAATGGCCTGACCGCGCTGGCTGTGTCCCGGATATCTGATGATGAGCGATACGCCGATCCCTGCGTCGTAGAGATGGCACTTCATCTTCGGGAAGGCGATGCCGTGGTCGGTGGTGAAGATGACCAGCGTGTCATCGGCGAGACCGGCGGCAGCCAGCGCGTCGAGCACGATGCCGGCGCACGTGTCAGCGCAACGGGCCAGGGTGATGAACCCGGCCATGTCCAACCGGATCGCGGGATCATTGGGCAGGGGCGGCGGCGGCAGAATGTAGTTCGGATCAATGTCTTCGTCGGGCAGCGGGAAGGGCCGGTGCGTGCAGAACATGCCGAACGACAGGAAGAAAGGCCGGTCGTGCGCCTTTTGCAGGTAGGCGGCGACGGCCTGGGCATTTGCCAGGTCACGTTCCATCATCCGCCGGCCCTGCTCGTGTGGGTCGGCCGGCCGTGCTGCGCCCGGCGTCGTGTCCACGCTCAGGACGCGTTCATAGCCCAGTTCCGCCACCCGGTCGGCGGCCGCCTCGTGCTGGATGCCGCACAGCACCGTCTCGAAGCCGTGCCCGGCCAGGTAGCGCGCCAGGTGTTGGGATGGATCTTTGAGGGCAAAGCCGCGGTGCGCCAGCCCGATCATGCCGCTGCTGTGAGCGTTCATCCCGGTGAGCATCGCCGCCCGGCTGGGCGAGCAGGTGGGCGCCGCGTCGAAGCAATTACGGAACAGCGCGCCCTCCCGCGCCAACGCCATCAGGTTCGGCGTCGGGATGGCGTGGCCGTAGGGCTGGATGAAGCGGCCGGTGTCGTGGGTATGGATGTAGAGGACATTCATTCTGCACTATATCTCACGGGTTGGTATTGTCTCGCTCTTGGCATAAAGAAACTCCGGATCTATGTCGAGTCCGTTCTTCCATTCCACAGTATCAAACGAAATACCGATTTGCTTGAAGACATTGATGTCCCTGAGTTCAGCGAAACGTCCGATGCTCAGGTAGGGTGACAGGTCGAACAAGCGACGTTCATTGTTGTCGAACTTCAGGATCAATCGGTGGTCATCTGTGGCCTGAACCTCAGTAATTCCCCTGTACATGGTAAGGCCTCTCCTATTCCAAAGGTGAAATCTTGTAGGGTGTCTCACCGCCCATCGCCAGCCGCCAATCTGCGCGCAATTCATCGGCGTGCAATTCGGCCCAAGCCTGCACAAGGCGCAGTTGCTTCCTGGGTAAACTGCCCTCCAGAATCTCCAATGACTCCAACGCAATGGTCGCTTTGTACTCATTGTAGTAGGCATGGAAATGTGGGGGATTATGCTCGCCGGGGGCGAAGTACATACGAATGATGATGCCGTAAAACATGGAGAGCGTAGGCACAATATCCTCCAAGCAAAACGTGACATCGGCTGGATTAGTCTGACCGTCTGGCTCGTATCCTATAATACCGGAAACTCCGTAATGCGCAAATTCGTGCAGCCGT
>CAZYHE010000342.1:0-3555 GCA_964647225.1 uncultured Anaerolineales bacterium | reverse complement strand
GGCGGCCGAGCCGGTTTCCATGCGCCAGCCGGGCACGCGGCGGCCTTTCACCGTGGCGACGATAGGCGCGCCGTCCGGAGAGAATGGGAATTCGCCCACAGGATGCTCGCTGAACTCTACAGCGCGTGTCAGGCTCGCCTCCGACACGGCCAGCGCATAGTTCCACGGCGTGGTCGGGTACACTTCCCAATCGGCGTGGGGCAGCTCGCGATGGGGCCGATCCTGGTTCACCTGACGCCACTCCTCGCCGATCTTGAGCGCGTAGACCAGCGGCCCGCGCTCGATTGCCACGGCGTCGTTGTATCCGCGCCGCAACTCTGGCGCCATCGGCAGCGTCAAAGTCAGTTCGGTCGTTCCAGCCCATTCGCGCTCAACCCGGTGGAATGTATCCGGCGCAGGCTGCGCGTCAGGTTCACCGGCAACTTGCAGATGACAGCCGTTCGCCCACGCGGGGATGCGCAAGAGCAGTGGGAAGCGCACCGGTCGCGCGGTCGTGACGGTGAAACGCAATGCTTCACGGAATGGATAGTCGGTTTCCAACTCGACCGTTACATGTACGCCGCTGATTTCTATCGAGACGACGCTCGGGGCATACGCAACGGCAGCCAACCCGCACCCTGAGCTTGTCGAAGGGTCGTCTACGCGCATCCACAGATGCGCGGCGAACTTCGGCCAGCCCTGGCTCAAGTTCGCTGTGCAACAGCCGTAGTTCGGCTCCAGCCCGAAGAGATTCGCCTCCGGCCCGTTGGTGTTCCACGTCCGGCCAGGCTGGCTGCTGCATTCGACCTGGTTCACCTGCTGATCGTACTGGTGCGACCACATGTCGGGCGAGAAGGTCGCGGGCAGCGCGTTGAAGGTGATCTTTTCCAGCCGATCGCCGAACGCAGCGTCGCCCAGGATCGAGAGCAGGAGCTCCAGCGAGTAGGCATACTCGACCACCGCGCACAACTCCGTGCCCTGGGTGGGACGGCGGCCGGCCAGACATTCGTCGCCGGTGAAGACGCCCGTGACCATGCCGTGGTAACGATCCAGCTTGGCGATCATGTCATGCACGGCCGCGCGATCTGCTTCTTCGCCCGTCAGCCGCCACCACAGCGCGCCCGCCTTGACCGCCATCGCGTTGTTGACCACATGGCCCATGTACGTCCACTGCCGCGGCGGGGTCGGCTCGGTCAACGGCCAGCGCCGGAAAAAGTCCGTCCAATTGAAGCCCTGTGCGTGGAGCTTGATCGCGAGATCGGTGAGCCACTGGCGACCTTGCGCGCTCCCTGAGCTTGTCGAAGGGCGGGTGTTCGGCGCTTCGACAAGCTCAGCGACCGTATCCGCGCTGTCCCTTGTCCCCTGATCCCTGATCCCTGCCGCCTGACCCCTGTCATGCTCCCACAGCCAATAGATCGCGATCAGCGCCTCGAACCAGCGGAAGCTGCCCCAGTTGAACAGCGGGCTGCGGTCAATGTGGCGCTCGATCCTGCGCAGACACCGCTCGATGGCCGGGGCGACGCGGGGATCGTTCGTGGCATCGCCGTACTGGGTCAACGCCTTCAGGATCAGGAAGAGCGCCCAGATGTCGTAGTGTTGCAGCGGGGTCGGGCTTTGGCCGGCCGTCCACACCATCTGGCCGGGGCCGAGCCAGCCATCCTCCTGTTGGTGTTCGAGGATGTAGTCAACATAACGGTTGACTTTGGCTTTCAGCGCGGGGTCATCCAGCAGGAAGGCCAGCGGGATCACGCCATCCAGCCAATAGGGCGCGCGCTCCCAGCCCTCCGTCTCGCCGCCGAACCAGCGGCTCTCCTTGATGTCAGGCCAGAACTCGTCGAGGTGGCCGCTCAGCCCGTCGGCCTGGATGCGTAATTGGCGGGCGAGCCAGCCTTGCGGTCGGATGCTGCCGAGGGGCAACGGGGCGAAACGGGGTTCCTGCAGGGTGATTGATTCCATAGATAACCTTATCTGTGTCCATCTGCGTGAATCTGCGTCCTGTTTCCGCGCATCGTCTCCACCCACGCCGCGATATTCTCCGCCGGGATGTCGTCCTGCATTTCATGCGCGGGGGCCATCACGTAACCGCCATCCCGACCCAGGACGGCCGCCAACTCGCGCACGCGTGACCGCACTTCGTCTGGCGTCGCTGAAGGCAGGAAGCGCTGGACATCCACGCCGCCCCAGAAGACGACGCGGTCGCCGAATGCGGCCTTCAGCCGTTCCGGTTCCATCCGCGCGGCCGAGGTCTGCACCGGGTTGAGGATGTCTACCCCGCAGGCAATGAGCTGATCGAGCAGATCGTACACCGACCCGCAGGAGTGGTGCCAGAAGTAGCCGCCGGTCAACTGTTTGGTGCGCGCGATGCGCGCCGAAAAGTAGGGCGCGATGTATCGTCCAAACATGCGCGGGGAGATCAGCGGGCCGCCCTGGCTGCCGAAGTCGTCCCCGCTGGTGGTCAGGTCGGTGAGGGGGCCGAGGACGGCGTAGTACGGCTCGCTGACGGCCATCTGGATGGCGAACACCTTGTCGAAGAAGCGGCGGACGAAGTCGGGGTCGGCGGCCATGCGCATCAGGAAGTCATCGTAGCCGCACATCCAGCAACCCAACTCCAGGATACCGAAGACGGGGTGCTCGGCGACGGCGACGTAGCGACCGGCGGCCTTCAGGCTTTTCGCCTGCGCCTCCCACGTCGCCAGCAGCGTCTCGTCAATGCGCGGCGCGGGCCAGGGGAAGGCGTCCAGGTCTGCGACCGTCGCGCCGGCCAGCGGGTGGCGCGTGATCTGCCAGTCGCCGCCCACCAGCTCGCGGCGGATGCCCCAGCAATCCACGCGCGCGGTCGGGGAGAGCGTTTGGGTGAGCGGGCTGGGCAGGCTGACGATCGCCCCGACCGAGCGGAAGTCCGCGCCGATCCACTCCAGCAGCCGTTCGTCAATCCCGCGCCATGTCGCCGCCGGTTGCCCGGTGAAGCCCAGCAACTCGCGCAGCCGCGCCTGACATCCCGGTCGCATCCCAGTCAGCGACGTGCCGCCGATGTCCAGCGGGACCCGGTCGGCGGGTTGGTGGCGCATGACTTGGGCGAAGCGGGTGCGAGAGCTCGTGGTCATATCTCAGCGCCAGACCGTTTGGACCTGACTGTCCCGGATCTTCCCATCCCGGCTGACCAATGAGACGCCCAGGTTGATGGCCGTCGCAGCGATCACGCGATCCGGCATATCAGGCACGGTCTCACGCGAGATTGTCAGGAGCGCGGCGATGATCTGGCGACTCACGGGGATTTCCACCACCAGTGGATCAGGCCGATCCAGCAGCGCGAGCAGTCCCCGGAGGGTTCCTGCAGGAACGCGGCCCTTTTCTTCGAGGTATGCTGTCTCCACAAGAGTGATAGAGGAGATGGCAATCTGCTGTCCTCGAGCTGTAGCCTCATCAATCTGTTGGCGAGCAACCGGCGAGAGTCGCGCATCGGCGTGCAGTAGCCAGATCACTGAGTGAGTATCGAGCGCCAGCGCGATCTTGTAGAGGGACGAAATAGAAGCCGAACTCTCCCGCGACTTGGAAAAGGAGGCACAATCATGAGCT
>CAZYHE010000341.1:705-5593 GCA_964647225.1 uncultured Anaerolineales bacterium | reverse complement strand
AATCGTGCTTCTCTTTATTGGCGGCGCAGCCCGCACGGGCAAAGGGATCCTGGTTCGGCGACTGCTCGCCGAGCGACGCGTATCGTTCTTCAGCCTGGACGTGCTGAAGATGGGCCTGACGCGCGGGGCCCCCGAATACGCGATTGATCCCGATGCGGGCGGACTGGTGGTCGGAGAGCGCCTGTGGCCGCTCGTGCGCGAGATGAGCTTCAATCTGATGGGCGAAGGCGTGGATTACGCCATCGAGGGTGAGTTGCTGCCAAAGCACGTCGCGGCGTTACAGGGAGCGTATCCGACGCAGATCAGGTCGTGCTTTCTCGGCTATACCACCATCACGCCGGAGCGGAAGCTATACGATATCCGAACCTATGCCGGCCATCCCAATGATTGGCCGAGCGACTACTCAGACTCAGACCTGCTGGATATCATCGCCGGGATGATCGAGTTCAGCCGCTATCTGAAGGCAGAATGCGCCGCCTACCACCTGCCCTATTTCGACACATCGGACCAGTTCATGGCGACGCTGGATCGCGTTTTCGCCTTTATGTGTGCAGGGTTAGCGGGTCAGAAGGTATGAACCTCAGCAACAGGCGTCACCGCATATTCAAGACGGGTTGCACACAAATGGATGACTCATCGCCGAAATACGCACAAGCACACGATATGGATAGCTGGCTCAGCGATCCACGGATCGCCGCGCGCGGGTTCGCTCACCGCTGGCGATCGGCAGTCGCGGCCGACAACGGTGAGGATGCATTCATCACGCTGATAGATCGGCATCTGCGCCCCGACTGCGACGTACTCGATGTTGGATGCGGTCATGGTGAACTCACCCTCGATCTCGCGGTTCGCTGCCGCACCATCGTCGGCATCGAACGCAACGCTGAATATCTGAAGCTGGCCGGGGAACTCACTGCTGAGCGGAGCATCACCAACGCACAATTCTTTCTGGTGAACCTGGCTGGGCCAGATGAGGAAGATCGGGCCTTCGCTGGCATACCGCTCCCCGATAACAGCATTGACTTGTTCATCAATCGTCGCGGCCCGATTCTGCGCCACTACCTGTGCGAAGCCATCCGGGTTGCTCGCCCTGGCGCAGTCATCGTCGGATTACATCCCGCCGGTCACGCGCCTGCACCGCCGTGGCGTGCTGAGTTGCCAGAGCCGTACCGAGATGTCTTCATGGCGTTTGCCTTCGCTGAAGTGCGAGAATGGGTCACGAACCCATTGAGTAAAGCCGGCATCGTTGACTATAGTTTGTGGTGGATTGACGTGCCGGAGTTTCTGCGCGACCCGCACGAGTTGTACGTTCGTTTGAGCCAACCTGACGTTCCCGGAGCGCTTGCGTACCAGGATGTCGAGCCACAGTTCGCCAAAATCTTCGCGCAGCATCGCACGTCGCGCGGAGTTGTCTTGCGGCACCAGCGACTGCTTTGGCAAGCCCACCTACCAAAGCGCGGGTAAGAAATGGACAAAACGGAATTCATCACCCTCGGTCAGGCGCGGACATTCCTGACCGACTATCTAGGCAGCGAACCCGCCGACCTGGCGCTCGTCGGGGAAGGCGCCTGGTCGCGCTGTTTCGGCTTTCGGCGGGGCGACGCGGAGCTGGTGATCCGCTTCGGCAAGTACCTGGATGATTTTCGGAAAGATCAGCTTGCCGCCGCCTACGCCACGCCCGATTTGCCGATCCCCCAGGTGCTCGATGTCGGGCCAGCCTTCGACGGCTACTTCGCCGTCTCCAGACGCGGCCACGGCGTCCCGCTGGAGAGCCTCGACGCGGCCGAATGGAGCGCCATCGTCCCGGCGGTCGTGGCGGCCCTCGAAGCCATGCGCACGGCGGATTTGTCGGCCACTTCAGGCTTCGGCGGTTGGGGCGCGGACGGTCGGGCGTCATCCTCCAGTTGGTCGGCCTTTCTGTTGGCGGCCGGCGAGGATACCCCGGATCGTCTCACCCCCGGCTGGCGAGAGCGGCTGGCGGCTTCACCTGTGGGGGACGCGGCGTTCACCTGGGGCATCGAATTGCTCAAAGAGGTCGCAAGCGATGCGGTCCCCCGTTGCCTGACGCACTGCGACCTGATCAACCGCAACGTCCTGGTGGCCGATGGGCGGATTTCAGCGGTTTTCGACTGGGGCTGCTCGCTCTACGGCGATCACCTTTACGACCTGGCGTGGTTCGAGTTTTGGGCGCCCTGGATGCCCCAACTGGATGTGCGCACCCTGAGAGCGGAGCTTGAGCGGCGCTGGCGTGAGGTGGGATATGTTCCCGAAGACAAAGAGCCAAGATTGGCGGCGTGCTATCTGCGCATCGGACTCGATCACCTGATCTACAATACCCACCTCGGCGACTGGCCGGCCGTGGCGGAAGTTGCGGCGCGGATGCGGGCGATGGTGGGGGGAAGCTGAATGAGCCAGCGCGCCTGGGCTGGCGAGCATAGTCATGAAAGAGGAGCATCAAATTGTCTACTTCTGCGAAGGGCGTTGAAACATCTCCAACAAGAACTCTCCGGTTCACGAAGCAGCACGGTTTCCGCAAAGTGCTCAACGAGCGTGTCCACGCTTATCTGCGCGACAACGGCATTCCCGCGCGCGATCTGCCGGCCATGTATCTCAAGACGGCGGTCGCGCTGGCCTGGTGGCTGGGCGCCTACCTGCTCTTGCTGCTGGGCCATTTCCCGCCAGCGGTCAACATCGGCTTGTGCGTGGTGTGGGCGATGGCGATCGCCTCGGTCGGCTTCAACGTCATGCACGACGCCAATCACGGCGGCTACTCCGACAACCCACGCGTCAACAAGCTCGTCAGCCTCAGCGCCGAGATGCTGGGCATGAGCGGGTTCCGCTGGCGCACCAAGCACAACGTGTGGCATCACACCTACACCAACATCGCCGGCTACGATGACGATGTCGAGGCGTTCGGCTTCCTGCGCCTCACGCCGCGCGCGGCGTGGAAGCCCCTGTTCAAAGCCCAGGCCTGGTACTTCCCGTTGATATACAGCTTCATCGGCTTCGACTTCATCATGCGCGACTTCATGATGGTGTTGGCCGGCAAGTCCGACGCGAACCACGTGTACCCGGCGATGAGCACGGCGGACAAGGTCATATTCTGGGCCGGCAAGCTGTTCTTCTTCGTGATCATGTTCGCGCTGCCACTGCTGGTCTACCCCTGGTGGCAAGTGCTGATTGGCGTCTTGATCGTGATGCTGACGCTCGGCCTGGTCATGGGCATCGTCTTTCAGCTCGCGCACATCAGCGGCGAGGCCGCGTTCCCGGAGCCGGTCGGCAGCCCGCCGCACATCGAAGAGGAGTGGGCCAGGCACCAGGTCGAGACGACCGTGGACTTCGCGCCGCGCAACCGCCTGCTGAACTGGTACATCGGCGGGCTGGGCTTCCAGGTCGAGCACCACCTGCTGCCGCACATCTGCCACCTGAACTACCCGCGGCTTGCGCCGATCGTGGCCGCGACGTGCAAGGAGTTCGGCATCAGCTACAATTGCTATGACACGTGGCGCGCGGCATTCATCGGCCACTGGCGCGAATTGCGCCTCCTCGGGCGCACGCCCGAACCGGCCCTCGGCTGATGCGAACCAATGGCGCGGCCAGCAGATCGGCCGCGCCGGCGTCTGTCGCGGCGCCAATGTCCGCGGTCTTAGCGCAGCAGAGTTATGACAACCACCTCCTGCGCATGAAGCTCAGCCGCGAGCCCTCGGTGCGCGGGTCGAAGTAGAGCTGCTGGCGGCGATCATGAGGCGAGGAAAGAGTGGAGAAAACCATCAGCATCCCTGAATTCATCCGTGTGATCCGCAGCTTGCCATCTGATGCGCCGCGTATCCAGCCCGGCGTGTGGTACACGACCCAAAAGCAGCATTGGCTCGGCTGGCTTGCGGAGTACGATGGCCCAGGCGCTTACGGACGGATATCCAGAAAGCAGCGTGATGCCAAGTTCGCGTACAATCATATCGTATGCCCGGAGATGCTGTTGTGGCTCATCGAGGCGGCTGGGGTGAGGCAAGAGCTTGTACAAGTCGCGCGTTCTGCCTACGAGACGGGGACGACAATGATGCAGAAGTCTGGCGTGATCCGCCGGCATGTGCCGTGGGCCGAAGTGTATGACGTCTTGGCGACACCACGATAATCAGGCCAGGTATCGTTCGGCATATTGCTTCCAAAAGTGGTAACGTTGGGCGTAGGGATCGGCGACGTGCGCCTGGCACACCCGCAGCACCTTTTCCAGCACAGCCCGATCCGCAAGCGCCACCCGGCGCAGCGCAGCCCAATCTTGCCGCTTGCCGCGGGCGATCACGTCGTCAATGGCGGCCAGGGTGAACTGCTGATGCGTGAGATGACGGTGTAACATAACACAATTATACAATTGGACTTGCAGATTTGCCAATCGCCGTTATGCTGTCACTGGCGTGACTGATCGAAAGGGAAAGGTTGCTCCGAGATGAAACGCTTGAAAATCACTACCCTGGACAAAGGCTGGCACGACAAGGACGAAGTGCTGCTCCACGCCGCGTTCCAGTTGCTCACCAACTTCGTGGAGAAGGAACAACCGGACAAAATCGTTGACTGGAACTCTGACGAGCAACACAAGGCTGCCTGGGCGGAGATCACGAGCCTCTACAAGTGGTGGAACAAAACTCGGCCCAAGCGCCGCAGCCCATTGGACGACAAAAAGCTCAAGCAGCCGCCCTTCAAGTTCAAGAAGATCCCCGGCTCGGACATGCGTGAGTTGGTGAATCCGGACAAGAAAAAGTATGCCCCATATTACCAAGCGCTGGCGGAGCATGCCCGGCTCGAAAACGAGTGGTACGAGGAAGATCAACGCAACCTACATCGGCTGATCGAGATCAGGGGCTTTCTGTGGACGTGAAGAAGGAATCGTGAG
>CAZYHE010000341.1:0-695 GCA_964647225.1 uncultured Anaerolineales bacterium | reverse complement strand
CACAATATTGTTGTACCATCTAAACATTATTCGAGGGGGCAGATGGAGTTCAGCATTGAGTTGTACGAAACACCCGATGGTCGGCCGGTGGTCGAAGAAGAGCTAGAGGCCATCGAAAACAGTGTCCCCGTGCTGCATGACCTGCTCATCACAGGCATGAATAAGCTCCGGCGCCGTGAATATCACCGGCCACCATTGTGCGACGCGCTCGGCGGCGGATTGTTCGAGTTGCGAGTGGGCCACAAGGACATCGCCAGGGCTGCCTGGTTTTTCCAGGCGGGGCAACACATCATCGTAGTGCGTTGTTTTGTGAAGAAGTCGCAGAAGATGCCGCGGGCCGAGTTGGATCTGGCCCACAAACGGATGAGCGAATACTTGAGCCGCCGACGCGCGGGAGGGGCCTGATGGAAAGCGAGAAGACCAACTTCGACCACTACCTGGAGCGAAAACTCCAGGATGCCGGATTTCGCGCCCGTTTCGAGGCAGCCGACCAGGCCTGGGACATCGCGCTGCAGCTCGCTGCCCTGCGTCGGTCGCGCGGCCTGACTCAAAAGCAGGTTGCGGAACTGCTCGGCACCAAACAACAGGCCATCGCCCGGCTCGAAGACCCCGCCTACAGCGGTCATAGCCTCAGCATGGTGCGCAAGTACGTCGAGACGTTGGGCGCCAGCCTGCGCCTGACCATCTTACCGGCC
>CAZYHE010000340.1:0-5598 GCA_964647225.1 uncultured Anaerolineales bacterium | reverse complement strand
AACTCGGCCTCGACCTCTGGCGCGGCGAGTTCGACTTCCGCCAACTCGGCCTGGACTTCGGGGGCCGCCACCTCCTCTTCCGGCGACAGAACCTCGACCTGCAAAACCTTCACTTCGACAGCGGGCGGCTCAACAGCCGCAATGATCGCCGGCGCGACCGCCAGACTGACCGCCAATTGGTCCTCCAACGCGCGCGTCTTGATCTTTTCGCGCCGCAACTCCTCGTCGCGCGTGCGCAACCGAGCTTCGACATCGGCCAGTCGGCGTTGGCATTCCAGCCGCCGTCTGCGGAAAAACCATACTTCGAGCAACCATTCCAAGACCCAACCGATGAGGATACCCAACAACAAAGCGAGCCAGGGGTTCAGATTGAGGGACATACTTGCTCCTTTCTGAGACGAGTCACCCATGAATGACGGATGGCGAGGCCAGATCGTAAACGGACGATCTTGACGTAATTATACTACAGAGTGCAAAATTTTCAAGTTGCGTTTCACATTACGAAGGCTCGCCTGTCAAGGCCTTTTCATGCGCGGCGCGCACGCGCATCTGGTCGCGCAGCACCTGAATGTCGTGCGGCGCGGTGCGCGCGGCAAAGGTGAAAAAGAAGGCGCACACGATCCAGGTCGAGACACAGATCAGCAGGATGGCGTCGTGCAGCGACGAGCGGTCGGCGATGGCGCCGGCGATCAGCGGGGCCAGCGCCGCGCCGGCCGATTCGATCAGGTATTGGATCGCCAGCGCGGTGCTGCGCACCTCGGGCAGGGTGATGTCGTAGACGGTCGCGATGACGTTGGGCGCCGCGAACGGGATGAAGAGCGCCGTGAGCGCCAGCATCAGCAGAAACAAGCCCTGGTTCGTGGCCGGGACGCCGAGCGTGAGGGTCAGCAGCACCGCGCCGATCAGCACGCCGATCCCGGCGACGATCATCCGGCCGCGCGGGGTGCGCTTGAAGAGTGCGTCGCCCAACGCGCCGCCGAGCGGGTAGCCGGCCGCCAGCACCAGCACGGCCGCGGCCATCGTCACGAACAGCGCCGTGCCCGAATAGCCGCGTTCCTTCTCCAGGTAGGTGAAGAACCAGAAGGTGATCACGTTCCACGGGAAGACGCCGAAGAAGCCCTGCAGGAAGAGCGGCCGCAGGGTGCGTTTCGAGAAGAGCGCCCGCGCGGCCGGCCAACTGAAGCGGTACGTGGTGATCTGCTCGATGCCGGCCATCTCCGGCTCGCTGCCCCCGCGCGGCGGCTCGCGCACGCCCAGGAAGATCAGCGCGGCGAGGGCGACGCCCAGCACCCCGGTGATGTAGAAGACCCCGCGCCAGCCGATGGTGTCCTTGAGCGCCAACGCCAGGATCATGCCGGAGAGGAAGCCGAGCGGCATCGCCAACTGGAGGATGCCGTTCACCTTGCCGCGCATCTTGGGCGGGAAAAAGTCGGCGATCAGGCTGTAGATGCCGGGGTAGCTGGAATCGTCAATGCCGGTGCTGGCGCGGGTGACGAGGAAGCTGCGGAAGTTCGGCGCAATCGCGTTCAGCCAGGTGGTGGCACCCCAGATGAAAGAGGCGAGCGCCAGCAGTTTGGCCCGGCCATAGCGGTCATAGAGATAGCCCCAGACCGGATAGAAGAGCGCGGCGACGATCAGCGCGCCGGTGGACACCGCGCCCATCTGCGCCATCGTGATCTGAAACGTCGCCATGATGTCGGGCGTCAGCGTGCTGATCAGCAGCCGGTCCGACTGATGCAACAGCATGAAGAAGAAGAAGACGGCTACGACGAACCAACGATGCCGGGCTGTATGCATGGTTGCACTCCGTTGGGCCGGGTACTCAGACGAGCGAGCGCCCGTCTGATGTGATTGCGTTAAGGATAATGGGGAATCGGATGGTTGTCAAGTCGCTGCAAATGTGCTATGATGATTCCGTGATCGCTCAAAGAAACATCTCATGGAGCGGAGATGTAGAATGGTATATGGGACGGTTGCCGATTTGACGGTAGATCAGTTCAGAGACATCATGCGGGGAGTCGTAGTTCAGACACTTACCGAGATGGTTGGCGATCCCGATGCGGGCTTAGAACTGCGCGATGACATTAAAATCAAGATACAGAAGTCGTTTGCGGCGGTAAATGCAGGGGGCGAGATCACTTCTGCTGAGAAAGTTGCCGCCAAACTGGGGTTGACCTGGTAAGCAAGACGAGATGGGCGTTATGACATATCGCGCCTGACAAGGTAAGGTGTTACGGGCCTGTGCGTCGCATACAGGGATTGTATGCGACGCACAGCATTTGCGCGACAGGTACACTCTCTGTACGCGATGCACAGCATTTTGTGGGACGGGTACACTCCCTGTACATGACGCACGGCATCTGTACGCCAGGTACAGATGCCGTGCGTTGCACACGGGCCGAAGCTACTCCCCCACCGGCTGCGGCCGGGCCGGTGTGATCTCGGGCATGTGAACCTCCGACATGGGGGTCGGGCGCAGTTTGGCGATCGCCAGCACGAAGCAGACGAAGAACACTAGCCCGCCGGAGAGGTAGGGCAGGCTCAGGTTGGCGTCCAGCAGCACGCCGGCCAGGATCGGCCCGATGATGCGGCCCAGGCTCATGAACGCGTTGCTCAGCCCCATGGCCATCCCCTGTCCGCTGGTGGCTTGCTTCGAGATCAGCGAGGCCACGCTCGGCCCAATCATGCCGTTGCTCAACACGAAGAAGGCGACCGTCAGGAGGACGGTGGGGAACGAGTTGGCGGTCAGCATGACGACGAAGCCGATGCCGGTGCAGAGCAGCGCGGCGCGGATGACGTTCAACTCGCCCCACCGCCGCGTGGTGATGCCGGTCAACACCCCCTGGGTGATGGCTGACACGATCCCGATGCTCATCATGACGCTGCCCACCTGCGCCGGGCCATAGTTGAACCGCCGGAGCGTGTATAGTCCGAACACCCCCTCGAAGTTCGCCAGGCCGAAGCTCAGCAGGAAGGCCAGGAAGAGCAGGAAGCCCAGCGGCCCGCGCAGCGCGTGCCACATCATCTGAAGCTGCGGGCCGCGCACCTGGGATGCGTGCGCCCGGCGCTCAACCGGCAGGGATTCCGGCAAGATCAGCAGGACGAGCAGCAGCGCGACGGACGAGAGGCCGGCCGCCACGAAGAAGGGGGTCGCCAGCGAACTGCCCGCCAGCAGCCCACCGATCCCTGGCCCCAACACCATGCCCATGCTCATCGCCGCGCCCAGCAGCCCCATGGCCGCCGGCCGATCCTTGGGCGCCGTGCTATCTCCGGCATAAGCCATCGCCGTTGGCAGCGTGGCCGAAGACAGGATGCCGGCCAAAGTGCGCGCCACGAAGAGCATCCACAACTGGGTCGCGAGTCCGTTCATCAATAGGCTCAGCACGTTGCCAAAGATGCCTACGACGATAATCGGCTTGCGGCCGAAGCGGTCGGACAGGCTGCCCCACACCGGCGCAAAGATGAACTGCATGATCGAAAAGGTCGCCATCAGCAGGCCGAGGGTGCTGCCGGTCGCGCCGAGGCTCGTCACGTAAAACGGCATGATCGGGATGATGATCCCGAAGCCGAGCATCATCACCACCAGGGTGAAGAACATGATCCACAGGTTTTTACGGTTTTGCGACACGCTGAAATGCCTTCCTGTTAGCGGAGAGTTAAGCCATCGAAGAAAACGGACACCATTAGCTCGCTCGCCTCATTCATCGCGTCGCTGGGATGGTTGGACGAAAGCAGTGGATAGGCCATGCCGAGGAGGAGCCACGTCGCGAGCTGGCTGTTGACGGGCCGCAGCTCGCCCTGCGCGATGCCGGCCTGCAGGATTTCCTCGACCTGGCCGATGAACTTGCGATGATACAACTCATCGAAGCCCGAACGGCCGGTCTGGCTCACATGCACCATTTCCTGGTTCGCCAGCCGGATGATCGTGCGTTGCTCCGGCGGCAAGGTGAGGATGCCCCGGAGCATGTGCGTCACGCGCTGGCGCGCCGTAACCTCTTGGCGGCAGGCGTCATGGATGATCTCCACGACAGCCGCCAGGTGGGCCGTCAGGATCGCCAGGAATAATTCCTCTTTGTCCTTGAAATGGTAGTACAGCCCGGCTTTGGAGATGCCGGCCGCCTCGGCGATCTCGCGCATCGAGATGCCGCAGTAGCCGCGCGCCACGAAGAGGCCGGTCGCCGCCTCGATGATGCGCGCCAGCATATCGGACGGTTCGACCGGCGTCCGCTCACTGCTCATGATTTATCCGATACGGAGCCAGGGCCGGCCAGCCCCCGCGGCCAGGAAGGGCCACGGGATGGCGAGGAAGAGGATGACCAGCGCCAACCCGAAGAAAATTGCGCCGATGCGGAAACGGGCCGTCGCGCTGCGCTTCTTGATTAGAACGCTGCCAACATGCGCCACGACCAGCGCGATGAGCATCATGAAGAGATGCTCGACCGCGTAGAAGCGCGTCACCGCGTTGGACATCGCCGCGCCGAAATTCCGCAGCGCGCCGGTGGTGATCGGGCTGGCGAAGAAGTAGAGCACGAGGCCCAGCAGGAGCTGGATGTCCATCAGTATCGGGAAAACGGTGGTCAGTCGGGCATCGAGTGGCTGCCACTCTCGTTTGCCCAGCCAGCCCATGAAGAACCGGACTACGGCGACCACGCCGGCGATCACTGCGATCCAGCGCAGCCAGGAGTGCAGGGTCAGCGTCAACGGATACATTTTTCACGCTCCAAATTTGAGTAGGAATGACCGGATGCGTGCCAGGCACTTACGAAGTGCCTGGCACGTGGTTGGGCATCACGCTGTCACGACGAGAACCCGTGCGCGTCCGGGATAGAACGCGCGGAATGCGACGATCGCGACCCCCAGATAGGCCAGCGTCTTCGGGATCATCAACATGCCCACGAGCGGCGCCTGCGCCGCAAAGAGGATCACCGGCACGTAGCAGCTATAGGATACCACGATCAGCCCGCCGATCCAAGTAAAGATCCGATCCTGTGTCCGCCGCGCATCCCGCAAGATCAGATAGGCGATTCCCAGGCCCATGATTGTCAGCGGCGCGTTGCGGATCAGGTTCCAGGGCGGGATCGGGTCCATCCGCCACCATTCGTTCTGCGGGAAGGCCATCAGGACCAGGCGGGCGGCCGCCAGCGCCAGCAGGAAGTACTCGAACGCCCCGAAGCGTTTGCCGTTGCGCAGCCGCCAGATATCGAGCATCAGCACATAGAACAGGGTGACGGTGTAGGCGGTCGCCAGCGCGCCCAGCCCCACCAGGCTCACCGGCTGGCCCAGGATCACCGGCCGCGCGTCCAGCCCGCCCAGCGCATAGGCCAACACGCGGAACCCCACATGGCCCGTGTCGCCCAGTGCCAGCAGCGCGAACGCCGCCATGAAACGGCCGGCAATCGGCCGGTCGCCCGCGGCGATCGTGGCGCGGCGCTGCCACATCATGGCGACCAACCCCCAGACGACGATCAGATAGGTCACGTTGAACGCGACTTCGATCCACATCCGTACATCGGCAGGCATCATTCATCTCCCTTACTTGAGTCACTTACCGACCGGTCGGTAAGTGGATTGCAGTATAAGTGTGCCGGCCCAGATTGT
>CAZYHE010000339.1:0-5599 GCA_964647225.1 uncultured Anaerolineales bacterium | reverse complement strand
CGTGGCGACTTCAGTCGTCCTCGTGCAGACGAGCGACTGAAGTCGCCACGACGAATATGGCAACCTCACGCCGGTTCGGTTCACCATTCGTAGAGCAACAACGCCGAGATCGCAGCGAAGAGCAGGGCGACCGCGACCAGTTGGGGGTTGTTGGTCACGGGGGTCAGATCTACACTGATGTGGAGGATGCCACTCAGAAGTAAAGCCAGGAAAATCAGCATGCCGGTCGCCAGCGCGAAACTGACGACTGGCCGTGCTCGGCGATAGTTGCGCATATCTTGTCCTCGCTGGCACCCCCGCGGCGCAAGGCCGCGGGGGGCGCCTTTTCACGGCTTCATCACAAGTACCGCCGCTGAACGGGGCGTAAGGGCGACATGGCGCACGATGCCGTTGGAGACGCGCACGGTGGCGCCGCTCCACACATCGGTCGCCGTGCCATCCGGCAGCAGGTCGCCGGTGTCTATGCTGAAAGTGCGCGCTTCGTGGCTGGCGTTGAAGGCCACGACCGCCGCATCGTCGGGCAGGCGCCGGCCAAAGGTGCAGACATCGTCGCTGGCATAGTAGCGTTCGAACTGGCCGCGGCGCAGGGCGGGGTGGGCGCGGCGCAGGGCGATGGCCTGCTTGACCGTCGCCAGCAGCTCATGGTCCCAGGTCGCTTCATCCCACGAGAACGCACGGCGGCAGTCGGGGTCGGGGCCGCCGGCCATGCCGATCTCGGTTCCGTAATAGAGGCACGGCGCGCCGGGGAGCGTCATCAGGAATTGGAGCGCCAGGCGCAGCGCGCTGCGGTCGCCGCCGGCCTGGGTGATGAAGCGCGCGGTGTCGTGGCTGTCCAGGAGGTTGAGCTGCGCCAGCGTGATCGGCCACGGGTGGTGTTTCGACAGGCGATCAATCTCGCGGACGAACTGGCGCGCGCCCATCTCGTGCAGACGGAAGCCGCCCGGCTTGTAGTCGCGATCGAAGGTCGCCGCACCGAAGAAGCCGAGCGCCGCACGCGCGACGCCGTAATTCATGATCGCGTCGAACTGATCCCCTTGCAGCCAGCGGTCGGCCTCGTCCCAAATCTCACCGACGATGTAGGCTTCGGGATTGGCCGCGCGCACCCGCCGGCGGAACTCGCGCCAGAACTCGTCGTCGTTGATCTCGCCCGGCACATCGAGCCGCCAGCCATCCACGCCGAACTCGATCCAATAGCGCGCCACATCCCACAGGAACTCGCGCACCGCGGGCGTGTCGGTGTTGAACTTCGGCAGCGCCGGGTTGCCCCACCAACAGTGATAGTTGGGCAGCTTGCTGCCGTAAGGTCGCAACGGCCAATCTTCCACCGTGAACCAATCCAGGTAAGCCGACTCCGGGCCATTCTCCAGGATATCGTTGAACTGCAAGAAGCCGCGGCTGGCGTGGTTGAAGACGCCATCCAGCACCACCTTGATGCCCCGACCATGCGCCGCGTCGAGCAAGGCTCGCAACGCCGCGTTGCCGCCGAGCATCGGATCTACCTGGTAGTAGTCATGGGTGTGATAACGGTGATTGGACGCCGAGCGGAAGATCGGGTTGAAATAGATGGCGGTGATGCCCAGGGCGGCCAGGTAGTCCAGGTGCTCGACCACGCCGAGCAGGTCGCCGCCCTGGTAGCCGTGAATCGTGGGTGGGCTGCCCCACGGCTGGAGTCGGGCCGGCTTGGGCACGCGGGCCGACTGGGCAAAGCGGTCCGGGAAGATTTGATAGAAGACCGCATCTTTGACCCACTCAGGGGTCTGTACATCAGGCATGCGGGATGCTCCTGTCCTCGAAATCGCTGGAGACCCTTCGGGTTTTGGCTGCGGCGGGGTGTGGCATTTTCACGGCGAGCAGCTTATTCACGGCGTGACCGGAAACCCGAAGGGTCTATCACGTGGGTCATCCCTGGGGCATCAGCCGCGGGGTGGGAATGCCACACAGGAAGCGGAACGGCGCGTCGCCGGCGTTGGCGTAGCAATGCGGCGCGCCGGCCGGCACGAAAACCACGCTGCCGGGGCCAATGTCGTGCCACGCATCACCGATGCGCACACGACCGCGGCCTTCCACCACGAAGTTTTCGTGCTCGTAGGGGTGCGTGTGATCGGGCGTATGCCCGCCGGCCGCGACCTCGACCATGCGCAGCGCGTAGTTGGGCGCGCCGTCGTGGGGTTCGTCAATCAGCCAGCGGATGGTGGCGCCCGGCGCCCCGGCGCCGACCACCTGGGCCGGCACGTCTGTGTAGTGAATCACCTTTGCCGTCGGTTCGGGCATCGGATCGTCCTCCTGAATTTTGGATGGAGCCATTATATCATGTCGGGGGCCAAACCCGGTAGTACATCAACCATTGCTCCGGCCGCTCGGCGATCCACTGCTCGATGACCGCCAACACGCGGCGCGCGTTGTGCTGGATGTCGTGCGTGCGGTCGCCGGTCAGCTCCAGCTCGATGTGCGGCGCGATCATCATCCGATAGCCGCGGTCGGCATCCCACCGGCAGGCGACGGGCAGCAACACCGCGCCCGCGCTGAGCGCCAGCCGGACATGGCCGGTGGGCAGGTGCGCCAGGCGGCCAAAGAAGGGCACGCGCTCGTTTGTCGCGGCAGCCGGCGGCCAATCCACGCCCGTGGCGACCACGCCGCCCAACCGCAGCCGGAGGGTCGCGGCCTTCAGTGAGGCGAGGCTGATCGGCGTTTCCAGGAATTTCTGGCTGGCGCGCAGATCATGCATCACGCGGAAGCCGCCGGTCATCGTCGGCGGCGCCAGCACCTGGATTTGTGGCATCTCGTCGCGGAGCGAAAGGGCCAGGAAGCCCAGGTTGAAGTTGCTGGTGTGGCAGCCGCAGATCATCACCCCGCGGCCCGTGGTGATGGCGCGCTGGAGATGCTCCGCCGCCTGCGCGTCGAGGGCCACCGCTTCACGCAGCCGCGCCGCGCCCCCGGCCAGGCCATGCATCAGGTCGTAAGCCGTCCGGCCGACATGCTCGAACACCTGGCGCACGGCATCGTGCAGGAGCGGCTCTGGGGTGTCTGGCCCCAGCACGCCCGCCTGGTTGTCGTGGAGGATGCGGTAGATGCTGGCGTTGCGGCGCCGGCTCACGATGCTGACGGCCAGGCGCGCCAATCTATACCCCGCCCAGGGTGGCAGCAACCGCCCCAATGCCATCCACAGCTTCGTGCCGAATTCGGTTGTGACGAGTTCCTGGAGGGTCATCCCCTACTGTCCATAATCCCACCAGAAATCTTCCAGCGCGGCGTCGGCATCGGCCGCGGGCCGCCACACTCCGCGCTCCTTCAGGCGGCTCATCAGCGCGAAGACGCGCTTGAACTCTTGCGCGGCGAGGGAAATCTCGATCTCCCGCATCTCGGTTGGATAACGGGCCGATTGGCTGCGCAGGCTGGCGAACAATAGCGCGGCAGAGGTTGCATCACTCAAGCGGGATGGCTCCTTAATATGAAATCAGATAAGCGTAACTTTACACCCTTTTGCCATCTTGCGCAACTGGTCCACTATCGCGCGGCTCGCCGAGCCGCCGCGCAAAGAGCGCATCATCGCCCCGCCACAGGGCCGCCCGGCCGGCGCCCGTGTAGAGCAGCGGGATCATGCTCGCCAGCAAGAGGCCGTGGGCCGGGTGAAAACCCTGTTGGGCCAGCGCGGCGCAGGTGGCGATCAGCAGGCCGATGGCCCCCAGCCGCGCGCCCGCGCCCAGGAGCACGCCGGCGGCGCCGATCAGCGTCACACCGGCGAGGAGTCCCGCCGCCCAGCCGCCGGCCGGCCAGAGCGCCGGGAGCAGGATCAGCAGGGCGGTGGCCCCGCCCACGCCGCGCAGGAAGGGCGGCAACCACGCGGCCGCCGCCTGCGCCAGCCGCTGCGCCCGTTGATAGCCCGGCGCCGTGGGCCGCAGCGCGCCGCTGACGACCAGCCAGTCCCGGACGAACCCGACCAGGATCGGCGTGACGAAGAGGCTGCCGGCGATCATCGTCGCGGGCGGGCCGAAGATCGGCCAGAGCGCCACGCAGAAGAAGCCCATCTGGAAGCCGGCGGCCAGGCGGCGGGTGTTGCTTGGCGTCAGGTCGTAGATCGGCCGGCCGCGCCGGCTGCGCCACCAAAGGCCGATCACGAACAGGTAGCGGGCCAGCCCCAGGATGACGTACCACGCCGGAACCTTGCCCAGCCGCGCGGCCAGCACCGAAACGGCCAGCATCGCCAGCGAATCGTATTCCATGTCGAGGATGCCGCCCAGCACGGTGACGCGATTCGTGGCCCGCGCCAGCGCGCCGTCGAGGAAATCGGGCAGCACGCCCAGGGCGTAGAGGAGCGCCGGCGCCCAGGCCAGCCGCGCGTCCAGGGGCAGGGGCGCGGCCAGAAAGCCGGCAAACGCGGCGATCGCCAGCCCGCGGCCCAGGGTGATGAGGTTGCCCGGGCCCAGGCCCGCCAGGAGGCCCGGCGCGGCCGCGTCGGGCCGGTGGTTGCGCGCCAGGTTGCGCCGGAGCAGGATCAGTTGGATCAGCAGCACGGCCGCGGTCAGGCCGGCCCAACTGAGCACGACGCCCGGCGGCCAGACCTTCCGCAGCGCGACATTGCCCGCCAGCAGGAGCGCCAGCGAGGTCGCGGCCAGCGCCCACCAGCGGCGGCGCAGGCCCCCAAGATGCGTGCCGGCTTCAGCAGCGGGGGAGGCTATCTCGGCCATTGAGAACCGTTTCTTGCGCGTTTACGCCCGCAGCCGTGCCAGCGCTTCGGCGAAATCCGGCGGGTGCGGCGCGTCGAACGTCATAAGCTCAGCCGTGGTGGGATGGGCGATGGTCAGCGACCGGGCATGGAGACCCAGGCGGGCCAGCGGCGCGTCATCCAGCACGAGGCGGCGCCGCGCGGCCCCGGCTTCCCCCTGGACTCCCCCGCCCTGGCTGGCGTAGAGCGCATCGCCGACGAGCGGCAGCCCCGCCGCGGCCAGGTGCGCCCGGATTTGGTGCGGCCGGCCGGTTTGGGGGCGCGCTTCGATCAGCGTATAGTCGCCCAGCCGTTCCAGCACGCGGCAGGCGGTGACGGACGGCTTCCCGTGCGCCCGATCCACCACGGTGCGATGCCGGCGGTCGCCGTCGGGCCGCAGGGGGACGGCCATCGTGAATTCATCCCAGTCTGGCTGGCCGGCGACCAGCGCGTGATAGACCTTGGCGATCTCGCGTGTTTGGAATTGGCGGTTCAGGTCGCGATGCGCATCAGCCGTGCGCGCCAGCACGATCACGCCGCTGGTCTCCTTGTCGAGCCGATGCACGACCCACAACCGGCTAAAGGCCTCCTGCAGCAGGCCCACCAGGTAGGGCGCGTCGGGCTGATAGCCATCGGGCAGGGTCGGCAGGCCGGCCGGTTTGTTGACGACCAGCAACGCGTCGTCGCAGTAGAGCGCCCATTCGTGGGGATCAGCGTTCACGCCGCGTCATCTTTGGAGAGCTTGATCGTCACGTCGGCGGGCAGGGCCAGGCCAGCCTCGATCTCGATGGCCTTGATCACGCCGGACGGCACGGGGCAGGCCGGATGGGCCAGGCATTGCGGCGCGACTTGCAGCGTGATCGGCCCGCCGCGGCGCCAGGAGAATTCCCGGAAAGG
>CAZYHE010000338.1:3858-5606 GCA_964647225.1 uncultured Anaerolineales bacterium | reverse complement strand
GCGACGCGGCGGGCGTGGCGCTGGCGCGCAGCTTCTACACCGCCCTGGCCGAAGGGGGGGCGGTGGATGCGGCCCTGGCCGAGGCGCGCAAGACGCTCTACGCGGGCGGCTACGGCGCGGAATGGGGCACACCGGCTCTGTACATGCGCGCGGCTGATGGCAACCTGTGGCCGCGGACGGTCCAGCCCGCGGCGGCGGTCCAGCCCGACCTGCGACGGCGGCTGATCCTCGCCGTGGCCGCGATCTGCCTGCTCGTGGTCGCCGGCTTGGCCGCCTACGCCTTGATCGGGCCAACGCAGATGGACGCCCACTCAACCATGAACGTCGCCGTGGCCGAGATCGGCCGGCTGGACGACAGCGGGCAGATGCAGCCCACAGAGGACGGCCGGTTGATCCGCGATTGGATCGTCGCCGCGCTGACCGCGCCTGCGGCGACGACTGCGGCGGGCGCCGACCGGGTAATGGTGTGGCACGACGGCCTGCCACGGCCGCAAAAGCGCGTCCCCCTGGGCGCGATCGCGGGCCAAACCGCCGAAGACCGGGCAATTTCCGCCGGCGCGCTGGCCCAACGCGTGCGCGCCGATGTGGTCATCTACGGCCACATCGAGGGCAGCGGCGCCGCGCGGCGCTTCGTGCAGGAGTTCTACGTGGCGCCCCGGTTGCAGCCCGAAGCCAACGAAAGCATCGGCCGCTATCAACTCGGCGAGCCGATCCCCCTGCCCGCCAGCCTGCGCGACGCCGACACGCTGGCCCGTGAGGCGGTCGCCGGCCGGGTGAGCACGCGCGCCAACGCCCTCTTCCGCCTGATCCTGGCCCTGCGCGCCGATATCCTGGGCCAGCACGAGGATGCGCTGGCGCTACTCCGCCGGGCCGAGAGCGAGCTGGCCGGTTGGGCCGAGCGCGGGGAGGGGAAAGAGATCTTCTACTACTTCATCGCGCGCCAGGCGCTCTACTTGCGGCGCTACGACGAGGCGACCGCCGCCGCCTATCGCAGCCAGGCCAGCAACGCCGCCTATCCCCGCGCCTACATCGTCCTGGGCGGGGTGTGGATGCAGCAAGCGCAGGGATTGCCCGCCGCCGAGCGGCTGGTCGCCGGCGGCCTGTTCGACCAGGCCGAGCAGGCGCATCTCACCGCGGCCGACCTGGCCCTGGCCGGCCGCGACACGCGCATGGAGATCATCGCCCGGCTGGCCGCGGCGGCCGTGCATATCGCCCAGGGGATCGCCCACTACGACCTGGACACACAGGCCGGCGATGCCGAAGCCAACCGCCGGCTGGAACAGGCTGCGAGCGAGGTCCGCCCCCTGCTGGCGCCCCTGGAAGAGATCAAGCAAATCCGCCTGCTGGCCCAGGCCTACTCCTACATCGGCGCGGCACGGCTGGAACAGGGCAGCCTGGCCCACCGCCGCGGCGATACCCCACGCGCCGCGACCGCGTTCCGCCAAGCCCGCGACGCGCTGCAAGGCTGCATTGACCAGGGGCCGAAGGCGCCGGAAGACCGCACGCTAAACGTCAAGATCATCGCGGAGATGTGCCAGCCCTATCAACAGATTGCGCTGGGTGCTTTGAAGGACCTTGGAGGGTCGCCATGAACCGTCGAATCGTCCCGCTGGTTTGTATCGCCCTGGGGGTCGTGGTCGCGCTGGCCGCCTGCGTCACGCCCACCCCACAGGTCGTCGCGCAGGCCGACCGGGTCGCCACGCGCGTCGCGGAGGAATTGGCCGTGGCAGCCACACTCACCGCGCTGG
>CAZYHE010000338.1:0-3758 GCA_964647225.1 uncultured Anaerolineales bacterium | reverse complement strand
ACACCGACGCCACTCCAGGTCGCGGTGTTACCCGTGGACGGCAGCGACGGCAATCGCGTCCTACACAACAGCCGAAATGTCATGGAAGGACGCAACGTACTACTGCCCGGCTTCAGCCAGAGCGCCGTCAAGACCCCGATGGTCTTCAAGGATAGCGTGGTGTTCCAGGTGGAGGTCTTCGACGAGACGGTGGGCAAGCGCGACGGGGACGGCATCGCCAGCGTGACCTTCAGCATCAGCGATGAAAGCGGCAAGGTGGTGTACACGCGCGCAGAAACCACCGCCCCCTACTGCGTCTTCAGCGGCGAGCCGGGGTGCGCTGTCTGGCAGTTTTCCAGACAGGGTTATCGCTGGCCCAGCGGCGCGGCGTTGCGCTATGGCGGGCACAACGTCCAGATCACGATTCAGCCCAAGCAGGGCGCGGCGATGAAGTGGTTCTGGAGCTTCAGGATCGAGAAGTAGCAGCGACCGCCAACGCCACCGCGCCCTGAGCCTGTCGAAGGGCGCGCTTCGACAGGCTCAGCGACCGCGTTCTGATTGGCAATCCGACTCACGACCGCCACGCCCATTCAGCCGAGCGGTCGAGATAGTGCTTGATCGCCCGCGGGGGGACGTTCCACGGGATGTGGTTGCCGATGCACATCATGTAGCCGCCAGTGAGGCGGCTGGTGTCCACCATCCCGCGCACCATCGCGTCAATTTCGGCCGGGTTGTCGCGCATCAGGACGCGGTTGTCCCCTTCGCCGGCCAGGAAGCAGTCTTTGTGACGGCGGGCGATGGTCTTGTAGTCGGTGTACGGCTCGCTGATGATGCCGCGCGCGCCGCACGCCATCACGTCATCGGCGTAGGCGTCCATCCGGCCGTCCGACATGAAGATGACCTCCTTGCCGGCCGCCCTGACGATGCCCCAGAACTCTTCGTAGCGCGGGAAGATGTAGCGCCGCATCCAGCGCGGGGAGCAGATCGGCCCGCGCGAGTTGACGATGTCGTCGTGACACACCACGAAGTTCACCGGCAGCCGGGCGAAGGTGCGGAAGACGCGGCGGTTGATCTCGGCGAATTCGTCCATGATGCGCGCAAACCGCTCATCCAGGCACGTCTCCAGGAACAGGTTCCAGCCGAAGGTCAGCAGCGGCCACATGAACATGGTGTTGTAGAAGCCGGTCGAGGCGGGAGAGCCTTCCGGCGCTTTGTCGCCCCACTCGGCCGGATAGCGGGCGCGATATTTCTGATACAGCCGTTCCTCGTCGCTGTAATCCTGCGACTCGACGACGGGGATGTCGGTGAAATCGCCCTGCGCCAGCGGCGAAAACGCGAAGACATCCTCGGCGCTCTTGAAGTGATCGCCCCAGTCCCAGTGCCCCGTCAGCGCGTCGCCCCAGCGGACGTGATGGCGGCCCTGCGCATCGGTGTTCGAGCTTTTCCCCACCAGGTCTAACTCAGGCCGGGGCTTCGGTTCGTCGGTCTCCGGGATGGGCAGCCGGAGTTGCGGATATAGCTCGCGCAGCTTCAGCCGGCACTGCTGCGGGTGGTCATAATAGTCAATCCCGGTCAGGTACGTCTCGGCATCGGGGCACGACCAGTGCTCCCAATGCGGGATGCGTTTGGGCGCGCGGCCCATGAAGGCGAGGTAGCGGTCGGTGTCGTCGGTCATGAATGATGAGCCTCAGAGATGTGATAGAAGATGGGTAGACAAGGAAACAAGGAAACGAGGCGGCTATGCGCTCTCCTCTGTCACCTGCCGGGCGATCTCGGCCCACTCCCACAGGCGATGCGGCTGGTTGCGCACCGTGCTGATGTCTTTCAGGATGATCTCGACATGGCAGCCGCGGGTCTTCTCCAGCAGGTCAGCCAGGTCGTTCCGCACATCTTCGGGATACCAGGTGTCGGTCGCCAGGAAGGCGGGGTTGGGCTTGCGCGAGAAGACGTAGTCCGCGCCGATGGCCCGTGCGCCGCGCTCGATGTTCACCCAGGGGCTCATCGAAATTTTGCGCAGCCGCGGCAGATTGCGCCGCAGGATGCCCACCTTCAGATCGAGCGGCTCGCAGCAACCGTAGTAGCAGAGGCCGAAGCGGTTCAGGAAGCGCGCCTCGTATTGCAGCGCGAACTCCTCGTGCATGCGCGGGGAGACGCCGGAGAAGATCTGCGACATGGCCCCGCCCCAGATGTCCGCGGCCCTCAGCATCTCATTGCGAGGCGCACCCTGAGCGGAGTCGAAGGGCGCACCCGGCAGATCATCCGTGTACCCCAGCCCCCCGTTCCCCGTGACCACCCCCTGGCTCGGATTCAGCAATCCCAGCGCCTCGACCTGATCCAGCCGCGCCAGCACCGCCTGGGTCAGCCGCTCCATCGCCAGGTGCGCGAGTTGAGGTTTCTCCACCAGGTCGGTCAGCGCCTCCTGGACGCCCCACCAGCGCACCAACCAATCCCACGGCGCATAGCCCTGCGAATACGCCTCCATGTTGACGCCGTAAGGACGGATCGCCAGGATGTCGCCGAAAAACTCATTCAGCCGCGCGAGATTACGCCCGGTCGCTTCCGCGTCGTAGATCACCTGCGGCGGCCGGAGCTTCTCTGCGTCGGCTTCGGTCTTGATCTGCGGATGGAAGCGATGTGACACGACGCCCCCGCGCAGGTCAGTGCGGACGATCTCCTCCTCCACTTCCAGGCCGAAGCCAGTGTCAGCCACTACCGGCGGGCTGCTGAACTCGGCGGTGACGACCATGTCGCCCCGGAAGTGATCCCACTGGTAGATCGTGCGGCGAAGCTGCCCCTCGGCGGCCCGGCAGAACGGATCCTGGCATTGCAGCGTCAGCTCGCCGTCCACGTCCATCTCGTGCCAGCACACCTGGTAGATATGCACCATCGGCTTGCCGGGCTTCAGGTCATTGAGCCGCTTCCAGCCCGCGATGGTCTGCTGGTGGATCGGCAGGGCCGCGATCTCGGCCTGCTGTTCGGCCAGGCGGCGGAGGATGTCTCGATCGGTGGGGGTGTTCATTTGGAGCATATCCTGACTTTCAGACAAGGTTCCCAGCCCGATTTATCGGGCGTTGCCCAGTAGCTCGGCGACTTCATCGCCGAGCGGTCATGGCGCATGCCGGCCTGCCTTGGGCGGGTGCGCGCGGCCAGTGCGCGTGACCGCCCGGAAATGAAGTTTCCGGCCTATCGAAACAGCGCCCCGTGAACGGGGCTAATTCGTCAACTGGCTTTCACACGCAGCGTCACGATCTGATACGGCCTGAGGTTCAAGCTGACCGCGCCGTCCGCCACCGGCAATTCCGCCTGGTTCTCCTCGAGCAGATTCGTCTCCCACGCGGACGCGACTGCGAAGGCAAATCGCACCGTCACTGCCCCGCGCTTCCGCTGCGATTCATACAGCCGGACGATCATCCCATCTCCATCCTCAGCGCGCTTGACCGTCTCGATGACGACGTTGGGCGCGGAGCAAGTGATCAGTGAACAGTTTTCAGTGAACAGTTTTCCACCATTGACTGACGACTGATAACTGACGACCGGATCGTTCAGTGTATATGCCTCGCGCTGTGTCCCGCTTTCCCACGAACCCGGATGGGGCAACAGACTGTACACAAAGCGATGCTCGCCGAAATCGGCCATCGGGTCGGGCATGGTTGGCGAACGCAGCAGCGTCAGGCGGATGACGTTGTCGCGGATGTCGTGGCCGTATTTGCAGTCGTTGAGCAGGCTGACGCCGTAGCCGCCCTCGCTCAGGTCGGCCCATTTCTGCGAGCAGGTCTCGA
>CAZYHE010000337.1:0-5610 GCA_964647225.1 uncultured Anaerolineales bacterium | reverse complement strand
CGGTGGAAGCAAAGTGCGGTTGTGGTACTACGCCTTCGCCACATCTTCCGGCGTCCCGACCGTCGCAGTTTCGACGTTCGGCGCGATGCGTTTCACCAGCCCGGCCAGCACGGCCCCCGGCCCGATCTCCACGAAGCGCGTGACGCCCGCTTCGATCATGGCCGCGATGGAGGCAGTCCAGCGCACCGATGAGGTCAACTGGGCCACCAGCTCGGCCCGGATCTCCGCGACCGTCGCCAGCGGTTGCGCCTGCACGTTGCCGATCACCGGGATGCGCGGCACGGCGAAGGGCGTCGCGGCGACGTGCGCCGCGAACGCCGCGACGGCCGGCCGCATCAGCGCGGAATGCGCCGCGATGCTGACCGCCAGGGGCATCACGCGACCGCCGGCGGCTTTGGCGAGCGCAGCCGCCGCAGCCACGCCGGCCGGCCCGCCCGAAATCACGACCTGGCCGGGCGAATTGTAATTGGCGACCTGCACCACGTCGCCCGATTCCGCCGCGGCCTGGGTACACAGCGCGGCGACTTGGGCATCTTCCAGCCGCAGGATGGCGGCCATGCTGCCGGGATGTTGTTCCCCGGCCCGCGCCATCACCTCGCCACGGGCGCGCGTCAAGCGCACGGCGTCGGCGAAGGCCAGGCTGCCCGCGGCCACCAGCGCGCTGTATTCGCCCAGGCTGTGACCCCCCACGGCGGTCGCGGCCGGCAGATCGGGCCGTTCGGCCTGGAGCGCCCGCAGCGTCGCGATGCTGGCCGTCAGGATGGCCGGCTGCGCGTTGCGGGTCGAAGTCAGCACGTCGGCCGGCCCTTCGAAGCAGAGGCGCGCCAGGGGAAAGCCCAGGATGGCGTCGGCCTCCGCGAACGTCTCGTGCGCGACGGCGTAGCGCTGCGCCAACGCCAGGCCCATGCCGACAGCTTGCGAACCTTGTCCCGGAAAAAGATAGGCGGTTTGAGTCATCGTGCTCACAGAAATCGAGGGGAGATGGGACAAGCCCAAATCCCCTCGTCTTGGCAATCGCCCGGGACGTGTCAGGCGTCTACGAAGCGCCCGGCACGCTGCTACTTCTTCGCTTCTTCCTGCGTTTCGATATAGCTCGCGCCCTTGTAGGTGCCGCATTCGGGGCAGAGGTGATGCGGCAGGCGCAGGGCGCCGCACTTCGGGCAGGCAACCAGGTGAATGGCTGGCAACGCATCATGGGCGCGGCGGCGATCGCGGCGACCTTTGGATAGCTTACGCTTTGGCTGAGGTGGCACTGTACAACTCCTTCGATGGGTTCAAACCCGGTTTCAGTTTGATAGGTTTTCGGTCTTCAGCAACGCGGCCAGCCCTGCCCAGCGTGGATCAGGTTCCGGCTTGCAATCGCAGATTCCTTCATTCAAGTTTTGCCCGCAACTCGCACACAGGCCGTGACAATCTTCCTGGCACAGCGGGTGCATCGGCAGGCCCACCAGCACATCCTGGCGCAGAACCTCGGTGAGGTCCAAGAGGTGGTGCTCGTCAATCCAGAGCGCCGGGTCTTCTTCCGCCGGGGCCAGGGCCTGGCCGGTGACGATATCGAGCGTCGGGGTGAACACCTCGGCCAACTCGATGTCGAGCGGGATCTCCACCGGCTCCAGGCAGCGCGCGCAGGGCAGCGTCAACTCGGCGCTCAGATGGCCTGTCACCAGGATATCGTTGCCCGTGCGCATGAGCCGAATCGGGCCGGTCAAGAGCGGCTCCGGGGCGTCGTCGGCCATCTCCTGGACCAGTTCCGGCGTCAGGTGGAAGAGGCCCGCGACCACGGCCACCGCTCGCGCGGCGCCGGTCGGTTCCTTCAAGAGTTGGGCGACGTTAAAGATCAGATTCTGTTCCATGTGTTATCTCTGCGCGTTTCATCAGGCGCGCCAACAAGGCGCCCGCGCGCCAGACGGGTATTATAGGCCAGAGGCACGCCTCTGTCAAGATTGGCCGCCGCTTTCGGTGCGATCCTGGCTGAGCACCCGTTGTCCGGCCTGCACCTCGCGCAGTAGCCGCTGCAAGCGCGCCTCCAGCCCGCCGAGCTGCCCCACCACATATTGGTTGGTCTCGGTCCGTAAGGTGGCCGCCTTCTGCTCGGCCTCGATCTGGATTTCTTTGGCGCGTTGGCGGGCGGCCTGCACGATGGCCTGATCATCCAGGCGAGCGTTGAGCTGGCTGCGCGCATCGTCAAGAATGCGCTGCGCCTGCGCCCGCGCCTCGGCCAGGATGCGCTCGCGCTCGCTGGCGATGCGGCTGCCCATTGCCAATTGGTCGGGCACGGCGCTGCGCAGCTCCGTCAGGATTTGGCGGAAGGTGGCCTCGTCAACGAGGGCCTTGCCGCCTGGGATATGGACTGCGCGTTGGAGGAGTTCTTCCAATGCGTCAATCAGGTTTTCCAGGTCCATAACACGCCTCCATTTCAGTTAATCGCGCGCAGAAACCAGCGGGGCCAGGGTCGGGCCGGTTTCGCTGTGAGCCAGCTCTGCGAAACGAACACGCAGCGCGGTCTGTACGGGGAGCGGCGCCAGGTTGGCGATGTCACCGCCCAGGCGCGCGATCTCTTTCAGGATGGACGAGCTGAGATAGGCGTACTCCAGGCTGGTCATCAGGCTGATGAACTCGATTTCCGGCGCCAGCTTCTTGTTGGTCAACGCCATCTGAAACTCGAACTCGAAGTCGGAGATGGCCCGCAGCCCGCGCACCAGCGCCGACGCGCCGATTTCGCGAGCGAACATTACGGTCAGCCCGCGGTAGGTGGCGACCCGCACGTTCGGCAGGTGCGCCAGGGCCTGCTCGGCCAGGTGGACGCGTTGGGCCGTGTCGAACAGGAGCGACTTCGGCGACATGTCATAGACACCGATGACCAGCTCGTCGAACAACGCCGCGGTGCGCGTGGCGATGTCCACATGGCCGTGGTGGATGGGGTCAAAGGTGCCGGGGTAGAGTGCTCGGATCATGGGTCTCCAGCGAATAGTAAATTGCAAATCAGCAAATCAATGTTCATGCGCTACGCAACACGACTCAACTCATGTCGCCGGCGGTGTTCCAGAAGGCGGCCACGCGGCCCGCGAGCGCGCGGTGTTCGGGCGCGGTCAGGGTTGGGTCGGCGGCGAAGATCTTGCGGGCGGCGGTGCGGGCGAGCTCCAGGGTGCGCAGGTCGGTCAATTGCGCGGTCTTCAGCGGCGGCAGGCCGCTCTGGCGGGTGCCGAAGAAGTCGCCCGGCCCGCGCAGTTCCAGGTCAATCTGCGCCAGGGCGAAGCCATCGCGGTTGGTCTCCAAGGCCTGGAGCCGCTGCACGCCTTCCCCCTCCGCGGCGTCCGACAGCAGGATGCAATAGGAGGGGTGCTCGCCGCGGCCGACGCGGCCCCGGAACTGATGAAGCTGGGCCAGGCCGAACCGCTCCGCGCCCTCGATCACGATCACGGTGGCGTTGGGCACATCAATGCCGACTTCCACGACACTGGTGGCGACCAGTACATCCAGTTCGCCCGCGCCGAAGGCGCGCATCACGCTGTCTTTCTCTTCGCTGCGGAGCCGGCCATGCAACAGCCCCAGGCGCAGGGTCGGGAAGATGCTCTCTTGCAGCCGGGCGTGCTCCTCGACGGCTGCTTTGGCATCGGTGCGCTCCGATTCCTCGACCAGCGGGTAGACCATGAACGCCTGCCGGCCCGTGGCGGCCTGCCGGCGGATGAAGTCGTAGGCGCGTTCGCGCTGGTTGGAGGTCAGCCATTTGGTTTTGATGGGGGTGCGGCCGGCCGGCATTTCGTCAATCACCGACACGTCGAGATCACCGTAGATGGTCAGGGCCAGCGAACGCGGGATCGGGGTGGCGCTCATCACCAGCATGTGCGGCTGGATGCCCTTGCTGCGCAGCATCGCACGCTGCTCGACGCCGAAGCGGTGCTGTTCATCCACCACTGCGACGGCCAGATCGCGGAACGCGATCTCCTCCTGGATCAACGCATGGGTGCCGACGGCGATATCAATCTCGCCGCTGGCGAGATCGGCCAGGGCCGCCTCGCGCTCGGCGCGGCCGCGCGGGGTGTGCCCGGTGAAGAGCGCCACGCGGATGGGCCGGCCCGAGATCGGGTGCGCCAGCCCGGCGAACATCCGGCCAAAGGAGCGCGCGTGCTGCTCGGCCAGGATTTCGGTGGGCGCCAGGATCGCGCCCTGCGCGCCGTTGGCGACGGCCACCCACAGCGCGGCCGCCGCGACCGCAGTCTTGCCGGAGCCGACATCGCCCTGCAGCAGGCGACTCATCGGGCGTGCTTGCGCCAGGTCGGCGGCGATGTCGTGCAGCGTCCGGCGTTGCGCGGCGGTCATCGTGAAGGGCAGGGCCGCGAGGAACGGTGCCACGAGGGGATCACCGGCCTGGAGCGCCCGGCTGGGCTGCGCCTGGAACCGCTGCCGCGCGCCCAGGACGCCCAGTTGCAGCAGGAGGAATTCATCGAAGCTCAGCCGGCGATGCGCGGCCTGCACGAGGGTCATGTTGTCGGGGAAGTGAATCTGCGCCAGCGCGTCGGCCAACGGCATCAGGTCGGCGTCCCGGCGGATTTCCGCAGGCAGGAAGTCGGGGACGTCGGCGGCCCACGCCTCGACCGCTTTGCTCATCACTCCGCGCAGCCAATGCACCGTGATCCCCTCGGTGAGCGGGTAGGTGGGGACCAGCCGGCCGGTGTGGATCTGTTGGCGGTCGAGCGGCTCGAACTCCGGGTTGCGCATCAGGAAGTGGCCGCGGTAGCTGTCAATCTTGCCGCTGAACATAAAGGCCTGACCCGGCCGCAGACGCCGCTCGACATAAGGATTGAACCAGGTCATCTCGATCTCACCGGTGCCGTCACCGACCAGGGCGGTGATCATGCGCCGGTCATCGCCGATGATCCGGCTCTTGAGATCCCAGACGGTGCCGATCACCGTCACTTCCTCGCCCCAGCGCAGCTTGTCAATGGTGCGCAGTTGGCTGAAGTCGTCGTAGCGCGTGGGGAGCAGGAAGAGCAGATCCAGGACGGTGTGTACGCCCAGGTGCGCCAGCCGCTCGGCGTAGTGCGGGCCGACGCCCGGCAGGCGGGTGACGGGCGACCGCAGGCCGACCGCCGGTTCGCGCAGATAGGGCGCGGGGGGCGGGGGCATGGGCGCGGGAGCCGGTTGCGCCGGGGTCTCGGCCGCGTGGGGCGCTGGCGGCCGCGCCGCGGCTTCGGGCGGCGCGACGGGTGCAGTCTCCGGCTTACTGATCAGCGGGGCGGGACGCGCGGCCATTGCGGGCGGTGCGGGGGGCGGCTCGGCCGGCGCCGGTTTGCTGAAAGCCGGCATGAAGCGTTCGCCGGGGCGGTCCCGCGGCGGTTCGGCCGGCGCAGCTTCCGCTAGCGCATCCGGCTCGGCGTCCTTCGGCTGGCTCAGGATGCTGTCCCGCGGTGCGGCGGCGTCCTTCGGCTGGCTCAGGATGTTGTCCCGCGGTGCGGCGGCGTCCTTCGGCCGCGTCGCGATTCCAACCCGCGGTGCCGCGGCGTCCTTCGCCGGGCTCAGGATGCTATCCCGCGGTGCTCCGCCATCCTTCGACTGGCTCAGGATGCTGTCCCGCGGTGCGGCGGCGTCCTTCGGCTGGCTCAGGAGGCT
>CAZYHE010000336.1:0-5636 GCA_964647225.1 uncultured Anaerolineales bacterium | reverse complement strand
ATGAACGAAGAATTTGCGCGCTACGCCCGACAGATCATCTTCCCGCCCATCGGCGCGGCGGGGCAGCGTCGCTTGCTGGATGCGCACGTCACGATCATCGGCGTCGGCGCGACCGGCTCGATCCTGGCCGACCGGCTGGCGCGCGCCGGCGTCGGCCACCTGCGGCTGGTGGATCGCGACTTCGTCGAGCTGAACAATCTGCAACGCCAGCTTGTCTACGACGAAGAGGATGTCGCGGCTGTGCTGCCGAAGGCCGTCGCGATGGCCCGCAAGCTCCGGCGGATCAACAGCACGATCAGCATCGAGGAGATCGTCGCGGATGTCAATCCAGTCAACATCGCCGGCCTGATCGCCGACGCCGATGTCGTCCTGGATGGCACCGACAATTTCACCACGCGTTACCTGATCAACGACGCGTGCGTGAAATCGGGCAAGCCGTGGGTCTACACCGGCGTGATCGCCTCCTACGGCATGACCATGACGATCCAGCCCGGCGTGACCCCCTGCCTGCGCTGCGTCATGGGCGAGCTGCCCGCGCCCGGAACCGTGCCGACGTGCGACACCGCCGGCATCATCGGCCCGATCGTCAGCCTGATGGGTTCGCTTGCCGTCGCCGAGGCGCTCAAGTTGCTCGTGGGCCGCGGCACGCTGAACAGCGGCATGATCCATGTAGATGTGTGGGACAACACCTTCGAGAAATTCGATCTCGGCGGCCCGCGGCCCGACTGCCCCACCTGCGGGCAGCGCGACTTCGCCTTTCTCAACGCCGAGGCGGGCGCGCGGCTCACCGCGCTGTGCGGCCGCGATGCTGTCCAGGTCAGTGTGGCCGGCGCGCCCGCCGTCAACCTGGCCGGGCTGGCCGACCGGTTGCGCGCTGCACACGTCGGGACGATCCAAGTCAACTCCTATCTGTTGCGCGCGGCCATAGACGGGTACGAATTCACTGTTTTCCCGGACGGCCGGGCGATCATCAAGGGTACAAACGATGAGTCGGTCGCGGCGACCCTCTACGCCCGCTATGTCGGAATGTAGGGGCGGGAAGACCCCGCCCGATATGTGACGCTAAACATGACCCTTGCAGCCTTCCAACCTGCGCATTTACCCGCGCTCGTCGCCTTTCTGAATCGCGTCCTGGCCGGCCACCGTCATTGGGCGGCGATCAGCGAGGCGGATTTCACGGAGCGCGTCCTCGAACAGCCGGCGTTCGACCCCAAGGGGCTGATCCTGGCCTGGGACGCGTCCGGCCGCGAGATCATCGGCGGGATCCATGCGATCAAGCCGCCCGAAATCCCGCTGTACCAGATGCAAGAGCCGCGCCACCACATCGCCTGGCTGGCAATCGCGCCCGAACATCGCGGCAACCGGCTCGGCGAGCGGTTGTTGACTGCGGCCGAGAGCTATCTCTACTATTGTCCGGTCTATTTCGCGGCGCACACCACGCCGCTCTACGGGATCATCGAGAAGCTGTGGGTTCCGTGGTATGGCTCGACCGAGCGGATGGGGGTCAGCGCGTCACACGACAAGGATCTGGTGGAATGGCTGGGCCGGCGCAACTACCACCCAATGCATCCCGGCGATGTGAGTCTGATCGCCAACCTGCATGGTCGCGAGCGGCCCGCCGATCCTGGGCTGGCCGAACGCAGTCTGCGCGTGGTGATGATCAACGAAGCGACGCCCTGGATAGGCGATGAACCGTCCTATCGCCTGCGCGGTTGGGGAGACAACGGCGGCCGCCAGTATCAGGGGCTAGTCGTGGCCGATGGCGACCGGGCTGTGGGCAGCGCCACCTGGTATCCACTGCCCGACGGGCTGACCGCGGCGCTCGCCTGGATCGGCCTCGAGCGCCGCTACCGCGGCCTGCGCTTCGGCTCCTACCTGCTCGACCGTGCCCTGGTCGAGATGGCGAACCGCGGCTATCTATTCGTCGAAGTCGAAGTCCACATGAAGGACAGCCCCGAAGCCTTCGCCATGCTCCGGCATCGCGGCTTTGAGGTAATTGACTACTGGGTCAACCTGGTCAAGACCTGAACGCTCAAGAAGGCGCGGCTCGTGGGGCCGTTTGAATGATGGAATGTAACCCTGGCGATGAAGGTACTGCGAGGTGAAATATGACGGATGTGCTGACTGCGGTGTATGAAAACGGCATTTTGCGTCCATTGGGGCCTGTCAAGTTGCGCGAACGTCAAACCGTGCGACTTCAAGTTTTGACTGATGAACCAGCAGACGAGGCGGATCAGGTCATTCAGAAGCTCGCCAGCGCCGGACTTCTGTCTTTGCCGCCGGGCTATTCGAGTGTCAAACCAATATCGGAAGATAAGCGCCGAGAAGTAGCGACCCATCTGGGTCGCGCTTCAGGCAAGCCGCTTTCTGAGATTATCATGGAAGAAAGAGGCAGTTGGTGAGCGTCTACTTTCTGGACAGCAGCGCGCTGGTGAAGCGGTATGTCCAAGAAAACGGTTCCCCGTGGATTCAGACGCTCACCGCGCCAAAAGCCCGACATAAGTTGATCATCGCACGCATCGCGTGGGTCGAGATCCTCAGCGCTTTTGCGCGCCGCCAACGCGAGGGAACCTTTGCACCCGCTGATGCCGCCGAGGCATTACAGAGTTTACGTTTCGATTTGGATCACCAGTATCAGGTTGTCGAGACCGATCGTGCATTGATCGAATCTGCGGGCCGATTGGTGAGCAAGCACCCGTTGCGGGCCTACGACGCTGTCCAATTGGCGTCGGCCCTGCGCATTCTGCCCGCATTTGCACAGGTAAAGACCGTCTCGCTTTCGTTCGTCTCGGCCGATGATCGTCTGGTCGCGGCGGCACAGGCGGAGGGCCTGAAAACAGAACATCCCAATCAGCATATTTGACAGATCGCCCAGTCTGGATATAATGCGTGCCATTCTCATAATCCAGAACACGTTGCCCGGGACGAGTACGCGACCGCGGAAGCGCCAGAAAACGCAGGCCACCGGCTGAGAGCCTGCCCCGCTGAAGCCCGCTGAAAACCCCCCGGAAGTGAGCGCCTCAAATCATGTCGCAGAGTATGGCGCTCCGGCTGGCCCCGTTAACGGCTCAAGAGACGATTGTAATGCTAGACCTTTAGGGTCTCGGAGACCCTAAAGGTCTGCGCGATCAACTTTGGGTGGAACCGCGAAGCTCCTCGCCCCAACGGCGAGGAGCTTTTTTTATTTTTCCGATTGTGAGGTGATACGATGCGAGTTCTGAAGTTCGGTGGTACATCGGTTGGAGATGCGAAGGCGATTGCGCAAACCATCGCGATTGTGGCGGATCAGGCCAGCCGCGACCCGAACACGGTCGCCGTGACCTCCGCGATGCGCGGGGTGACGGATCTGCTGATTGATTCGGCCAAGGCCGCGGCCGCCGGCGACAAACAGCGCTACCGCGAGGCGCGGCAGACGTTGATTGCCCGCCACCGCGACGCGGCTGAGACCCTGGTGCCTGACTTGGACGAGCTGGGCCAGATCCAGACGCAGCTCGACGAGCGGGTGCGCGAGTTCGAGCGGCTGTGCATGGCGGTCGCCATCCTGGGCGAATTGACCGACCGCGGCCTGGCCGTGATCTCTGGGCTGGGCGAGCGGCTGATGGCGCCGCTGCTGGCCGCCGCGTTGCGTGCCCGCGGCGTGCCCGCGGAGTTCGTGGATGCCGGCGAGTTGATCGTGACCGACGACACCTATCTTTCCGGCGACCCACAGATGGCAGCCACCCGCGTCAAGACCCGCGAACGGCTCCTGCCGATCCTGGTGCGCGGCCAGGTGCCGGTGACGACCGGCTTCGTGGCGGCCACCGCGGAGGGCGTGCCGACCGTGCTCGGCCGCGGCGGCTCCGACTACTCGGCGGCGATCCTGGGCGCGGCGTTGGATGCCGACGAGGTGCAAATCTGGACCGATGTGGATGGCGTGCTCACCGCCGATCCGCGCATCGTCAAGGACGCGCGTTCGCTGCCGGAACTGAGCTACAGCGAGGCCGCGGAACTGGCCTACTTCGGGGCCAAGGTGCTGCATCCCAAGACGATGTTGCCCTGTATTGATCGGGGGATCCCCATCCGCGTGCTCAACACCTTCAACCCGACCTTCCCCGGCACGCGGGTCGTCGCAAAGGCCGCGAACGGCGGCATGGTCAAGGCGCTGACCGTCATCCGCGGGCTGGCGCTGGTCACAGTGGCCGGCCGCGGCATGATGGGGGTGCCGGGCATCGCCGCGCGCACCTTTGCGGCGGTTGCGGCCCAGGACGCCAACGTCCTGATGATCTCGCAGGCCTCGTCGGAGCAGAGCATCTGCTTCATCGTCCCGGAAGGCGATTCCGGCAAGGTCGCGGCCGCGCTCGAGGCCGCGTTCGCCCATGAAATCCGCCACCGCGAGATTGATGGCGTGAGTTCCGAACGGAACATCGTCATCGTCGCCGTCGTCGGTGAGGGGATGCGCGGCACGCCGGGCATCGCGGCGCGGCTCTTCGGCGCGTTGGGCGGGCAAGCCGTCAATGTCATCGCCGTGGCGCAAGGTTCGTCCGAGGCCAACATCTCGTTGGCGCTGGCTGCGCAGGATGCCGACGCCGCGGTGCGATTCATCCACGCCGCGTTCGGGCTGGCGGGATAACGGAGCAAACTATGAAACGCGTTCCCCTCATCATCTTTGGCGCCGGCAAGGTGGGCCGGGCGTTGGTGCGGCAGATCGGCGAAGCGGCGCAGTTCCACGCCGAGCGCCATGACATCACCCTGCCGATCGTCGCCTGGTGCGACATTGACGGCGCGGCGGTGGACGAGCAGGGCCTGAGCGCCGCGGAACTGCAAGAGATCGCGGACGCCAAGGCCGCGGGCGCAGGGTTCCCGCGCGTCGAGGCCGCGTATCAGCCCGATCTCACCGCCATCGTGGATATCGCGGGCGCGGATGGCTGCATCGTGGCGGATGTCACCGCCTCGGACGCGACCGCGCCCGCCCTGGAGTTCGCGCTGCGCCGGGGCTACGGCGCAGCCATCGCGAACAAAGTGCCCCTGGTCGGGCCACAGGCGGTCTTCGATGCGCTGACCGGCAGCCGGCTGTTCCGCTACGAGACAACCGTCGGCTCGGCGGTGCCGGTGATCGAGGCGGCGCGCGGGCTGGTGCGCGCGGCCGATCGGGTGAGCGTCGTCCGCGGGGTGCTGAGCGGCACGTTGGGCTTCATCTGCACGGGCTTGCAGGCCGGACAGCCCCTCTCCGCGCTCGTCCACGAGGCGATGCGCCGGGGTTACACCGAGCCGGATCCCCGGATTGACCTGGGCGGGATGGATGTGGCGCGCAAGGCGCTGATCATCGCCCGCACGCTCGGCTGGCGGCTGGAGTTGAGCGACGTGCAGGTGCGCGGGGTGCTGCCGCCGGAATACTCGGCGCTGCCGTTGGCCGACTGCCTGGCCCGCCTCCCGGAATTGGATGCGCATTTCGCCGCGGTCGTGGCGGGCGCCGCGGCCGATGGGAAGGTCATCCGCTTCGTCGCCGAGCTACAAGATGGCCGCGCCGCGGTCGGCCTGCAGACCGTGCCGGCTGATTCGGCCCTGGGCCAGCTCCGGGGCAACGACAACCTGGTCGCTTTTCACACGCGCTACTATCCCGACACGCCGCTCGTCCTCCAGGGCCGCGGCGCGGGGGT
>CAZYHE010000335.1:5107-5664 GCA_964647225.1 uncultured Anaerolineales bacterium | reverse complement strand
TCATTGGATGCAGACATGGAACCTCGACGTGTTGGCGTATGGCGTGATGCGTATTACGTATTCTTCACGCAGCATGAGAGTATAGCCCAACGGCAAAGGACTGTCAACGCGTAGTTTCCCGCTCGCGTCATACTTGGGGTATAATAGTTTGGCTGGAAGCGCACCGGGCTGTCAGTGAATGCGCTTTGTCGAGCCTTGGCAGGAAGGTTTATGATGGCGACAGCACTAGAGAAAGCGCGGCAATTGAAGAACTATCTCGAATGGCGCGGCGGAGAGGCAGACGCCGTGGTGGATATGACTCTCAGCAAGCTACTACAACGCGAGCGCGATCAGATGCAGGGACAAATGAATCGCTTGCAGCATCAACTTGCGATGTTCGAGCAACAGTATGGATGGGCCACACCCGCGTTCAATGATCGTTTTGAGCGCGGCGAGTTGGGTGATGATATGGATTTCATCGAATGGTCGGCCACCTGGGAGATGACTCAGAAACTCCCAAAAAAGGTTGACGCTTCTCGCCTGACCGCAATTTCTTTCTCTATAGGAGGACTCACATG
>CAZYHE010000335.1:0-5097 GCA_964647225.1 uncultured Anaerolineales bacterium | reverse complement strand
CTGCTGCGCACCATTTGCACCTGCCCAATGCTCCGCATCACGTTCACTTGGCGGATGGCGACATTGAAGGTATTACCAAGCCGCCCGATATCGCAGCGGTAATCGCTCAGATCGAGGCATATTTTGGATTAGGAGGACTCACATGAATCGTTCCATTTCACCCGCGTTGATCGCCCTGGCTGCGCTCCTCATCGCGCTGACGACCGTCTTCACGCTGCTGGTGCGCGTGCCCGTGCCCGCCACGCAGGGGTACGTCAACCTGTCGGATGTCGCCATCACCTTTGCCGGCCTGATCTTCGGGCCGTGGGTGGGGTTGGTGGCCGGCGGGATCGGCGCCGGGTTGGCCGATCTGCTGGGCGGTTACGCCCAGTTCGCACCGCTCAGCCTGGTGGCCCACGGGCTGGAGGGTCTGGTCATCGGCTGGCTGGGTTATGGCCGCAAGACGGTGGCCGGCATGATCCCGGCGTGGCTTGCCGGCGCGGCCGTCATGGTCGCCGGCTACCTGCTCGGCGAGGGTTTCATCCTGACCGGCTGGCCTGCGGCCATTGCCGAGATGCCAATGAATGCCCTCCAGGTCATCATCGGCGGGGTCGTCGGCATCCCGCTCGTCCTGGCCGTTCGCAAGGCCTACCCGCCCATTGACCGCCTGAGCCAACGGAAAACGTGGACGGAATGATGCGTGAATACTTGCCGGCTTTATCCGCGTATTGCGTAGTGCGTATCACGTCTTACGTCTCATGCATTACGTTTAACGTATCACGTTTGACGCACTACGCACTACGCAATACGTGACCTTGTGCCCCCCGACATTCTGATCCACAACCTGTTCTATGCCTATCCGCCCCTGCGCGAGGGGGACGAAGCGGTCCCGGTACTGAAGGGGATCAACCTCCAGATCGCGCGCGGCGAGTTCGTCGCGCTGCTGGGCCGCGTGGGCGCGGGAAAGACGACGCTGTGCCTGGCCCTCAACGGACTGGTGCCGCACGCGACCGGCGGCGTCTTCCGCGGTGATGTGACGATCCTCGGCCAGAACACCAAGCGGCGCACGGTGCCCGATCTGGCGCGTTCGGTCGGCCTGGTCTTCCAGGATCCCGAAAGCCAGATCGTGCAGATGCGCGTCGAGGATGAGGTGGCGTTCGGGTGCGAAAACCTGGGGATCGCGCCGGCCGAGATCGCGGAGCGCGTGGCGTGGGCGCTGGCGGCCGTCGGCCTGAACGACTACCGGGAGCGGTCGTCGCTGCTGCTATCGGGCGGCGAGAAACAGCGCGTCGCCATTGCAGCCATGCTGGCGATGCGGCCCCAGGTGCTCGTGCTCGATGAGCCGACCGCCAGCCTCGACCCCGCGGGCAAGTCCGCCATCTTCAGGGTCCTGGCCGAGCTGCGCGACCGGCATGAGATGACGATCGTGATGGCGACGCAAGAGCTGGAACGCATCGCGCGCTTCGCCGACCGGGTGGTCGTGCTGCACGAGGGGCAGATCGGGCTGGATGGCCCGCCGCAAGAGGTTTTCAGCCAGGTCGCCCGCCTCCAGGAATGGGGCATCGGCGCGCCGCAGATGGCCGAGTTGGGGCATCTCTTGACGCAGCGCACCGGCCGGCCCTATCGCTTCACGGGGATGGCCGACGCGTACCGGGAGCTTCGCCGCCAGGCGCGCAAACTCCACATGGAGAAGCTGCGCAGGCTTCCCCTGAATCCAACGCCCGAACGCAGCCATCTCCTGGCCGAGCATCCGCAGATCGCGGTGCGCAAGATATCACACCGCTATCCCGATGGCACCGCCGCGCTGAAGAACGTTAGTCTTGAGATCCCCCCCGGCGAATTCGTTGCATTGTTGGGGCCAAATGGTTCGGGGAAAACGACCCTGGCCAAGCATCTGAACGGCCTGCTCAAGCCGTCGCAGGGTTCGGTCACAGTCGAAAACCGGGACACGCGCACGACCCGCATCGCGGAGTTGGCCCGGCTGGTGGGTTACGCGTTCCAGAACCCCGATCACCAGATTTTTGCGCCGACCGTTCAGGAGGAGATTTCCTTCGGGCCGCGCATGCAGGAGCTGCCGCGCGCCATCATCACCCAGCGCGTGGCCGAGGCGCTGGATCGCTTCCGGCTGATCCCTTATGCCGACCTGCCCCCGGCGCTGCTCGGCTTCGGCCAGCGCCGGCAGGTAGCGTGGGCAGCCATCATCGCCGCGCAGCCGATGACGTTGATCCTGGACGAGCCGACCGGGGGGCTGGATTGGCGCAGCCAGCAGGAGTTCATGGAAATCATCGCGGGCTTCAATACCCTGGGCCGCACTGTGGTCCTGATCACGCACGATATGCGGCTGGTGGCCGAGTACGCGACCCGCGCCATCGTGCTCCTGGACGGCGAGGTGCTGTTCGACGGAACGCCACAAGGTCTCTTTGGCCGGCCGGAAGTGCTCGATCAGGCGGGGCTGGCGCTGCCGCCGGTCACACGGTTGGCGCGCCGCCTGGACAGGTATGGGATCGCCGCCGACACCCTGACGCTGGCACAATTCGCCGCCGCCTGGCATACTCGTCTGGCCGCACGCAGGCGCAAGCGCAAAGTTGGCGGGCCGGCTCGGCCGGACGCAAGAGCGGCACGCCCCGCTGTTCCGGGCGCCGGCCAGAACGCGGGCATCTTGAGCCGGTCGCCGGATAGCATCCTGAGCCAGTCGAAGGACGAAGCGCAAGGCCAACATGGCGCCTAACTTCGACCTCTACCTGCGCCGCGACACCGCCATTCACCGGCTCGATCCGCGCGTGAAGCTGGCCTTTGTCGTGGAAGCAACGCTCCTGACCTTTCTCTGGCCGAGCATCGGGACCGCGCTGGCGATGATCGGGGTTTGCGCGGTCGGGTTCTGGCGGGCGCGCATCCCGGCCGCCCACGTCACGCGCATCTTGCGTCTGGTCGCGCCGCTGATGGTCATGGTGTTCACGCTGACGGCGATCTTCGGCGCGGGCACGGGCGAGGCGTGGTTCGCGGCCGGCCCACTCACGATCACCGCGAACTCGGCCGCGCGCGGCGCGCTGCTGGCGTTGCGCCTGCTGGCCCTGGCGACCATCGTCTTCCTCTGGCTCTTTACGACCGACCAGGCGACCATGGTGCGCGGCTTTGTCGCGCTCGGCGTGCCCTACGAGTGGGGCTTGACCCTGGCGCTGGCGCTGCGTTATCTGCCGTTGTTCGCGGCGCTGTTCGAGCAGGTGCGTGATGCGCAGCAGGCGCGCGGCCTCGATCTGGAACAGCAGAGCTTCCGCGGCCGGCTGCAAGCCTATCGGCCCGTGCTGATCGCGATGATGATCAGCGCGCTGCGCAACAGTGAGCATTTGGGGTGGGCGCTGGAAGCGCGCGCGTTGGGCGCGCCGGGGGTGCGGCGCTCGACGTTCCGGCCGCTGCGCTTGCGCTCAGCCGATGTGGCCGCCCTCGCGCTCCTCATCGCCATCTTGATGACCGGGATCATCTTGCGCTTCTTGTAACAGTGTATGCAAAGTCACAGTACAAAAACGCCCAATCACATAAACTACGTGGTAAGGTGGATCGGGGTTGGGCAGGGCTGGCAGTGCCCAACCTCGGTCCCTTCATTTTCTACGACAAAATCGAAACGCCTTCGAAACCTGCTGGCATGAGGCTTCGAAGGCGCTGCGACCAATCTACCAACTTACCAATTTACCGACTCGTCTCCCCGCCCTACTTCCAACTTCCCAACACCTTCATGTAATTTGCGCGTTCGAACGCGGCCGGCTCGGCGACGTTGCGTTGGCTGAGCGCGCCCTGCATCTGATTCACCGATTCATACTCGTGAGCCGCCATCCATTCGCCGAACCCCTGGATTAGCTCGGCGACATAGCCGGGGCCTTTTTCCAGGAGCGCCGAACAGACGTTGACGATGTTAGCGCCGGCCATGATGGCCTTCACGGCGTCCTCGGCGGTATGCACGCCGGTGGTGAGCGCCAGCGAAGCAGAGACATGGCCGTAGAGGATGGCGATCCAGCGCAGCGGCAGGCGCAGTTCCCACGGCGTGCTCAGCATCAGGTGCGGCGTGACCGAGAGGGCTTCCAGGTCGAAGTCGGGCTGGTAGAAGCGGTTGAAGAGCACGAGCGCATCGGCGCCGGCCCGATCGAGCCGGTGGGCCATGTTGGGCATCGCGCTGAAGAACGGGCTGAGCTTCATCGCCACGGGGATCTTTACCTGCGCCTTAACCTCGCGCAGGATGTCCAGGTAGGTGTTTTCCACACCTTCGCTTGCCAGGGTCGTGCGGGTCGGGATCAGATAGACGTTGAGCTCCAACGCGTCGGCGCCCGCCTCCTCGATCATCCTGGCGTAGCGGGTCCAGCCGCCGGTGGTGACGCCGTTCAGGCTGCCGATCACCGGGATGTCCACGCTCGCTTTGGCGTCACAGATCAGATCCAGATAGCCGTCCGGCCCGCGGTTGTAGTCGGCGGCCTTGGGGAAATAGGCCGTCGCCTCGGATGACATGAAGACCGTCTGCTCCAGGAAGTCATGCTGCGCCAAAGCCTCGATGTCAATCTGCTCCTCGAACAGCGAATACATCGTGATCGCGGCCGCGCCGGCGTCTTCCAACTGCTTGATGCCGCTGAGCTTCTTGGTCAGCGGCGACGCCGACGGCACGATAGGGTTTTTCAGGGTGAGACCCATGTATTGGGTAGTGAGATCAGGCATGGTATGTTCCTCTCGGACGGTAGATTGGTAGATTGGTAAATTGGTAGATTGGTGCGTCGCGAACGTCCACCAAGTTACCAAGCTACCAAGCTACCAACTTACCAAATTACTTCTCAAACGTCATCGCCGCCATCTGTTCGTACTGCTTCCAGCGGGCATTCACATCTTCCTGGGCCAGTTTGAGCAGTTTCTCGGCGCGCTCCTCATCAGCCCGCACCAGCGAACTGAACCGAGTCTCGTTGTAGACGTAGTCCTTGAGCGGGATTTTCGGCGCCTTGGAGTCGAGCGCCAGCGGGTTCTTGCCATCGGTCGCCAGGGCCGGGTTGTAGCGGTAGAGCGGCCACGCGCCGGAGTCCACGGCAAGTTTCTGCTGGTTCAGGCCGTAGATCAGGTTGAGGCCTTGCTGGATGCAATGGCTGT
>CAZYHE010000334.1:3204-5665 GCA_964647225.1 uncultured Anaerolineales bacterium | reverse complement strand
CAGGAGCGCGGCCGCGCCGCTCGCCACCAGCGGCGCCAGACACACCAGCAGCATGACGCTGTAGCGGCTGGGGTAGCGGTTCCCCTTGTAGAACGGCAGTTGGGCCACCAGATCGAAGGGCAGCGGCACGCGCAGATCATGGCCCGCCACCCGCAAGCTGGGGCCGAGGGTGAGCAGGAAGAACAGGCCCGCGGCAAGCGCCCAGAACCACATCTGCGGCCGGCGGCGGCCGCGCCACAGACCGATCGCGGCCAGCGCCAGCGCGGTGTAGCCCAGGTAGATCTGCTGACCCTTGTTCACCGGGAAGTGGCTGCCGTCGGGCCGCGGAGCCGAGTCGTTCGCCGCGCGGCGGGTCAACTCGCCCAGGAGCGGATGCAGTTGCGTCGGGAGCGCGTAGCCGGCCAGGTCGGCCGAAAAGATATCGGCGAAGCCGCCGCCCGAGGTGAAGAAATCTCCCTCCGCTCGCAGATCGGGCAGCATGTTGGCAAGGATCGGCGCGCAGCCGATGGCAACGAGCGCGGCAAGGAGGAGCAGGCGGGCGCCGAGATGCGCCAGCGCACCCTTCGACCAGCTCAGGGCGCGTTTCGAGGTAGGGGGAACTACGGGCGCTGAGCTCGTCGAAGCGGCAGGCCGCGCACCCTTCGACCAGCTCAGGGCGCGTTTCGAGGTAGGGGGAACTACGGGCGCTGAGCTCGTCGAAGCGGCAGGCCGCACACCCTTCGACCGGCTCAGGGCGCGTTTCGCTGCAGAAATGAACCGCGCCCCTGTGCTCAGGACACTGGCAGCGGACCGCCGGCGGCACAGCAAGCCGCCGACGCGCCAGGTCGCGACCAGGGCGACAAAGATCCCCAAAAAGGACGCATAGGTCAGTTCGGCGTAGGCTTGCAGGACGATGAAGAGCGCCGCCAGCGCCGCATCGCGCGGCCGGCCATCCCGCCGGGCCGCGGCCAGAATGTACAGGATCGCGAACGGGATCCACTGCGAACTGGCGATGTTGCCCTGACCCAGCGCCGCGTAGAACAGCTTGGCCGATGCAAACGCATAGAGCGCACCGCCCAAAATAGCGGCGGTGTTGAATGATGAATGATGAATGATGAATGATGAATGACCGATAACAGCCGAAGCTCCGCGGTCGGTCGGTCGTCGGTCGTTCACGAAGCTCAGACATAGCAGATACGCGCCGAGGCCGCTGAGGACGAAAGACGAAAGCAAGATCAGATTATAAGCCGGGATGATGCCGAAGGCCGCCTGCAGAGGGATCGCCAACATGCCGTTGAGCACGGTCAACGTGTAGAAGGCCAGGTTGATGCCCACCGGCCAGAACTGCCACGCGACCTGAAACGGATTCTGGGGCTGATCCACCAGCGCGTGCTTGACCCACCAGAGATTCCACGCCAGCGATGGATCGTCAATGCCGTCGCCGGGCAGACGGCTCAAGCCGCCGGTGGTGAATTGGGCCGCCAGCGGCCAGGTGAGGAGCACGCTGAGCGCCGCGAACACCAGGAGCGGGCCAAGCAGATACCGCGACCGCCTCCTGGCCGTTTGCTGTGGGATTTCCGACTGTGGCTCGCTTTTCACAATGACGATTATGCCATGTCTTGCGGCGTCCCCCAAAAACAGCAAACCGAAAAACCTCCCTTTCAACCGCCGGAGCTCCAACACAGGCATCCTCCTTCGACTACGCAGCCAAAAACCGGCTGCTGCGCTCAGGACGCTTCGTCAGATTTGGAACTACTGTATCAACCGCTTGTCATTTGACACCGGTTGCGCTAGAATGGGCTTTGTAGCACAAATGCAGAGTGGAGATGCGAATGGGCCGGTATCAGGACGCCCTTGAGTTTATTTTCAGCTATGTCAGCCATGAGAAGCACGCCCGGTTCGGCGACGGCGCGGCGACTCTGAGTCTGGACCGCATGAACGATCTGTTGAACCGGATAGGCCGGCCGCAAGATCGCTTCCGGTGCGTTCACATCGCCGGCACCAAAGGCAAAGGCTCGACTTCAGCCATGATCGAGTCGGTGCTGCGGAGCGGCGGCTATCGCACGGGGCTGTACACCTCGCCGCACCTGCACACCTTTCGCGAGCGCATCCGGCTCAACGGCGCGCTGATGGCGAAGGTCGAGTTGGTCGAACTGCTGGCCGAGTTGCGGCCTGCGTTCGAGGCGACGCCGGGGATCAACACATTCGAGATTATGACCGCGCTGGCCTTCGCCTCCTTCGCCCGGCAAGGGGTCGAGTGGGCGGTGGTCGAGACCGGGCTGGGCGGCCGGCTCGATCCGACCAACGTGGTGGCGCCCGCGGTCTGCGGCATCACCTCGATCAGCTTCGATCATGTCGAACTGCTCGGCCCGACCCTGGCGTTGATCGCCGCGGAAAAAGCGGGGATCATCAAGCCGGGGACGCCCGTGGTGAGCGCGCCGCAAGCGCCCGAAGCGCTGGCCGTGATCGAGCAGGCCTGCGC
>CAZYHE010000334.1:0-3104 GCA_964647225.1 uncultured Anaerolineales bacterium | reverse complement strand
CGCCAGCCGCATGTGATCGTGGATTGCGCCCACAACGGCGATTCCGCGCTGCGCCTGCGCGAGACCCTGGCGCAGTTTTTCCCGGCCGCGGCCGGCCGACGCACCGCGCTGGTGTTCGGCGCCTCGGCCGACAAGGACATCTCGGCCATATTGCACACGCTGTTGCCCGCGGCCCCGGTCGGCGGCTATGCCCCGCCGGCCAAGATCGTGCTCACGCGCAGCGGCCACCCGCGGCAGGCCGATCCGGCCCAACTCGCGGCCCTGGCGCAGGAGATCGCGCCGGCGTGCGCCATCACCGCGACCGAGTCGCTCGACGCGGCGCTGGCCGAAGTCCTGGCCTGGGCCGCGCCCGAAGATGTGATCTGTGTCACCGGCTCGGTCTTTGTGGTGGCCCAGGCCCGGCGAGCCTGGGCTGCGCGCCACCCCCGCGCCTTTTCGCCGGATGACTGGGTCTTCCAAGATGAAACACCCGGCCAACCTGTTCCAGATGATGTATCGGTATCGGAGGGATCTTGTCGTACTTGAAAGCGGAAATATCGCCCGTCGTAAACCACAACTTGCCGTTGGTGAACCTGATGGCGCGCAAACGGGGCGTGCGACGCGGCGAAGTGCGCCGGCCGCACAGCCACGAAATCGAGGGCCTGGAGGGCAACGAGTATCCGCTGCTCGCCTCCCCCGACGCCGTCGTCTTCCCGAACATGGTGACGCCGCTCTTCCTGGGCCGCGACCGGTCGGTGCGGGCAGTCGAGGCGGCCGAAGCGATGCACGTGCCCCTCCTGGTGGTGGCGCAACGCAACTCCGAGGTGCAGGATCCCGACCTCTCGGATCTGTACACGATCGGCACGGCAGTGGAGATCGGCCGCGTGCTGCGGATGCCCGATGGCAGCACGACCGTGCTCGTGCAGGGCATCGAGCGGGTGCGCATCATCGAGCTGGTGGACACCGAGCCGTATCTGCGGGTGCGTGGGGTGCCGCTGTTCGAGGACGAACGGCACGACATGGCCTCCGAGGCGCTGATGCGCGCGGTCCTGGCGTTGTTCGAGAAGGCCGTCAACCTGAACCCCAACCTGCCCGAAGACGCCTACGTGGCCGCCATGAACGAGAAAGAGCCGGGCAGTCTGGCCGACCTCCTGGGCCACGTGCTGGAACTGGATCTGGAGCAGCGCCAGGAATTGCTCGAGACGCTCGATGTAAACGTGCGCCTGCAACGGCTGAGCATCATGTTGGGCCAGGAATTGGACGTCCTGGAACTCGAAGATCGCATCCAGACTCAGGTGCAGCAGGAGTTGGACAAGTCGCAGCGCGAGTACTATCTACGCGAGCAGTTGCGGGCGATCCAGACCGAGCTTGGCGAAGAGGATGAGACCCAGCGCGATGTGCGCGAGCTGAAAGAGAAGCTGGCCGCCAGCGGGATGCCCGAGCCGATCCGCGTCAAGGCGGAGGAGGAGATCAAGAAGCTCGCCGCCATGCCGTCCATGTCGCCGGAGACCACGATCATCCGCAACTACCTGGATATCCTGTTGGGCCTGCCCTGGCAGAACGCCACCGAAGACAATCTCGACATCAAGCGCGCCGAGCAGATCCTCAACCGCAACCATTTCGGGCTGCCGAAAGCCAAAGAGCGCATCCTGGAGCACATCGCCGTGCGCAAACTGGCGCGCGAAAAGATGAAAAGCCCGATCTTGTGCTTCGTCGGCCCGCCCGGCACCGGCAAGACCAGCCTGGGCAAATCCATCGCCGAGGCGCTGGGGCGCAAGTTCGTGCGCGTCAGCCTGGGCGGCGTGCGCGACGAGGCGGAAATCCGCGGGCATCGCCGCACCTACATCGGCTCGATGCCGGGCCGGATCATCCAGACGATGCACAATGCCGGCTCGATCAATCCCCTTTTCATGCTCGACGAGATTGACAAGCTGGGGATGGATTTCCGGGGCGATCCCGCGGCGGCGCTGCTGGAGGTGCTCGATCCCGAACAGAACAACGCGTTCAGCGATCATTATCTCGAAGTGCCCTACGACCTGAGCAAGGTGATGTTCATCACGACGGCGAACATCCTCGACCCGGTCCCGCCGGCGTTGCGCGACCGCATGGAGGTCATCGAGTTCCCCGGCTATGTAGATGAAGAGAAGCTGGCGATCGCCGACCACTTCTTGATCCCGCGCCAGCTCGAGGCGCACGGCCTGCTGGCGGCCCAGATGCAGCTCAGCACGGCCGCCATGCGCACGATCATCCGCGAGTACACCTACGAGGCGGGGGTGCGCAACTTCGAGCGCGCCATCGCCAACGTCTGTCGCAAGGTGGCCCGGCGCATCGCGGAGGAAAAGCCCGCGCAGCGCCGCATCACACCCGGCCTCCTGAACAAATTCCTCGGCCCGCCCCAGTACAGCGAGTGGCTGGCAAACGAAACCGACGAGATCGGCGTAGCGAACGGGCTGGCCTGGACTGAGGCCGGCGGCGACGTGATGCAAATCGAGGTCTCGCTCATGGACGGCAAAGGCACCCTGACGCTCACCGGTCAGCTCGGCGAGGTGATGCAGGAATCGGCGCAGGCCGCGCTGACCTATGCCCGCGCGCACGCCGCGGAGATCGGCCTGGGCGGGGTGGACTTCGACAAGATAGACCTGCATGTCCACGTGCCGGAAGGCGCCATCCCGAAGGATGGGCCCAGCGCGGGCGTCACCATCGCCAGCGCCATGATTTCCGCGCTCGCCGAGCGGCCGATCCGCCACGACGTCGCCATGACGGGCGAGATCACCCTGCGCGGCCGCGTGCTGCCGATCGGCGGGCTGAAGGAAAAGCTGATGGCCGCGCACCGCAACCGGATGAAGATGGTGATGATCCCGCGGCGCAACCAGAAGGATCTGGTGGATGTGCCGCGCGACGTGCAGCGCGAGCTAAAGATCGTGCCGGTGGATCGAATGGACGAGATCCTTGCGGCCGCGCTGCTGCCGGGGACGCCGAAAGCGCCGAAGCCGAAACCGACCCGATCCCGGAAGAAGCGGGCCGACGCGCCGCCGGCAGAGGCTCAACCGACCGCCCAACCCGCGGCCGCGAATTGAAGGAAGTGATGCAGTGGGCGGCTGAGCGTGCTTCGACTCCGCACGGCA
>CAZYHE010000333.1:4415-5679 GCA_964647225.1 uncultured Anaerolineales bacterium | reverse complement strand
TGGTGGTGATGCCGCACATCGCGGGCTGCATCGAGAACTGCGGCCGGATGGGCGAGCTGGCGGCCGAGGAGCTCCGCCGTTTCTTCGCGGGCGAGCCGGCAATCTACCCGGTCACGCCGGAGATGTTCGAGCGGATTGCGTGACTGGGTGGATTGGTAGATTGGGACGTGGTAGATTGGTAGATTGGGACACGGTGGTAAGGTGACAGGGTGAGAGCGCCTTTCGCCCCTGGGATCATGCGATTGGTGCAGGGCCGGGCCAATCCAGACGGCGCGGGGGACGCGGCGGTCTATCTGCTGCAAGGGGATGCGACCGCGGGGCCGATCACCGAGATCCTCCCGGCGGAAGGCGTGATGCTTCCGCCCAGGTTGTCGCCCCTGCCCCGGCCCGTGCGGATCAAACTGCTGCACTTCAACGACTTCCACGGCCGCCTCGCCATCTTCCCGCGGCTGGCGGCCTGGCTGCAAAGCACGCGGCGCCAGCACGCGGCCGATCCCCAGACCATCGTGCTGGCGGTCACGGCCGGGGACGAGAGCGGCGGGAACCTCTCCGACCTGCTGTTGGAGCCTGTCCGAATACCCCGTAGCATAGGGCCTTGTGCCCGTCAGGACGCCCACGAGGGGCTATGCTACCCTGCTTCTGCCAGGCGCTCAGAACATGATCCCGCCGGCGCGCCCATTCACCCCGGCTATCGCCTCTATGCCCAGGCCGGGGTGGATCTCGGCACGCTCGGCAATCACGACCTCGACCTGGGCAGCCCATTGCTGGCGCACGCGATTGCCCGCGACGCGGCCTTCCCCATCCTGGCGGCGAACGTGACCGGCAGCCCGGAGCTTGCCGAGTGCTGCTATCCCGCCGCGATCTTCGTCGCCCAGGGCACGCGAATCGGCGTCATCGGCCTGACCACCCCGGCGCAGGTCCATCCCGAACCGGGCAGCCGCCGCGTCACCGACCCGATCGCGGCCGCGCAGAACCTCATCCCGGCGCTCCGGCCGCTGTGCGACGTGCTGATCATCGTCAGCCACCTGGGGTTCAGCCTGGGATCGCGCAGCGCGGTGGTGGAAGGGGCCGGCGACATGGAGTTGGCCGCCAGCCTGCCCCCCGGCGCCGTCCACCTGATCATCGGCGGCCACACGCACACCCTCCTGAACGAAGCCGGCCTCAGCCCGCAGAATATCGTCAACGGCATCCCCATCGTGCAGGCCGGCAAGTTCGGCCAGTTCGTCGGCGAAGTCGAGATCAATGTTGGCGCCACGGTCGCTGA
>CAZYHE010000333.1:188-4315 GCA_964647225.1 uncultured Anaerolineales bacterium | reverse complement strand
ACGGTCGCTGAGCCGGTCGAAGCGGTGCCCTTCGGCAAGCTCAGGGGGCGCGAATCTGGTGAAACGGTCGCTGAGCCGGTCGAAGCGCCGCCCTTCGGCAAGCTCAGGGGGCGTGATGTTCGCGTGGGGGTAACAGTCGAGGTGACGCACGCCCGGCTGCGCGCCACGGTGGAGCTGCCCGCCGACGAGGCATTTGCGCGAGCGCACGTCTTGCCGTTGCTGGCCCAGGTAGCGGCGGCCGGCCGGCGCGTCCTCGGCGCGGTCGCGCCCGACGCCGACCTGAGCGCGGATGCGGTGCGCAATCGCCTGGCGACCGGCGAATCCGCGTTCGCCAACTTCATCGCCGATGCGCTGGCGGCGGGCTGCCGGCGGGCCGGCCATCCCGTGGACTGCGCGATGATTGACGCCACGAGCATCAACGACGGGCTGCGACCGGCCGCGGCGCTCACCTGCGGCGACTGGTTCAACGTGATGCCTTTTGCGGATACGGTCTGCCTGCTGCGCCTGACGGGCCGGGAGCTGGCCGCGCTGCTGGCCGACAACGCGCGGCGCATCGAGCGGCCGGGCGAGCCGCACACCGAGCGCGGTTTCCTGCACTTCAGCCGAGAGGTGCGCTACGCCATCCGCCTCAACTTGGCGCGACCCGCAGCCACGGCGGAGGAGATCACGGTGGATGACCGGCCGATCGCCGCCTGCCCGGAGCGCGTCTTCGTCATCGCCACCACGAGCTTCGTGCGCGGCCCGGCCGCGGGTTGGGAGGCGCACGCCGGCGCGCACTTCTCCAAACCGCTCTTCGACCTGGCCGCGGCTCCGCGCGAACACCTTCCTCTCGCCGTGCGCGACCTCCTGCTCGCCCACATCGCGGCCCACGGCGGCATCCTGCCGGAGGGCGGCGCGCGGCGGGATGGGCGCGTGCGGGTGTTAGCGTAACAGGCCGGCGCGCAACCGGCCCGGTTTTCCAAACGATCGGCTTTGTGCTAAACTGAGACTTGAAGCCGCGAGGAGATGAGCCATGCTGCAAGAATGTGATGCTCAGAAGGAGCAGCGATGTTCCCCAGCAAGACTGAACTGTTAGACAAAATCCGTTTGGGTGAAGATAGCTACCTGGAGCTTAAGGAAATACGCTTCAGCGGGGCCCGGATCAGCGCGCCGAGCCGCAACGACCTGGCCGATGAATTGGCTGCCTTCGCCAACAGTCGCGGGGGCGTGCTCATGCTGGGGGTGGAGGACAGAACACACCGCATCCTCGGCATCCCATACGAATTGCTCGATGCTGCGGAAGACCTGGCGCGCGAGGCCTGCACCGATTCGATCCGGCCTCCCATCCTGCCGGTGATCGAGCGGTTGGAATTGCCGGGGCGCGGCGGCGAGATGTGCGCGCTGTTGCGGGTGGATGTGCCGCGCAGCCTGTTTGTTCACCAAAGCCCTGGCGGGTATCTGCACCGCGTGGGCAGCAGCAAGCGCCAGATGCCGCCTGAATACCTGGCGCGCCTCTTTCAGCAGCGCAGCCAGACGCGCCTGATCCGCTTCGACGAACAGGCCATCGCTGTCGCCATGCTCCAAGACCTGACACCCACCCTGTGGGAGCGCTTCGCCACGCCACGCACCCAAGACGCGCCGGAGGATCTGCTGCAAAAGCTGGGCATGGCGCGCGCCGATGAGGACGGCGCACTGCGACCGACAGTGGCCGGCATCCTGCTGGCCGTCCCTGAACCGCAACGCTTCCTGCCCAACGCGTTTATTCAGGCTGTGGCCTATCGCGGTCTCACCATCCGGCCAGATGACAACAGCCTCTATCAACGCGACGCGCACGACATCACCGGCCCGCTAGATGAGCAGATCATGGCGGCCATGGATTTCGTGCGCAAGAACATGTTCGTGATGGCGCGCAAAGGATGGGGACGAGAGGATCTGCCGCAATACGACTTGGTCGCGGTCTTCGAAGCAATCGTCAACGCAGTCGCGCACCGCGATTATTCGATGTACGGCGCCAAAATCCGCCTGCGCATGTTCGATGATCGGCTGGAACTCTACTCACCGGGCGCCCTGCCCAATACGCTCACCGTCGAGAGCCTGCCCTATCGCCAGTTTGCCCGCAACGAGACCATCACCAGCCTGCTCGCGCGTTGCCCGGTGCGCAGTCGCATCCCGGAACTTCAGGCGCATCGCACACACATCATGGACAAGCGCGGCGAAGGCGTGCTGCTGATCCTGAACCGGAGCGAACAGCTCTCTGGCCGGCGACCTTCCTATCGGTTACTGGATGAAGCTGAGTTGGTCGTAACGATCTATGCCGCGGCGGCAGCAGAAACCCAGGCATAATGCTTGGGAGACCCCTCTGACCGGTCTCGATGATGTAGCGTAAGCTGGCAGCTTGCGCTACACGCGGCTTCGAGGATGCCACTCACATTTCCTCAGCGCCGCACCAGCCGCTCGCCGCCATCCACGGGCAGGATCACGCCGGTGATGTAGGGGGCCTGCGCCAGGAAGACGGCCGCAGCCGCCACGTCCTCGGCGGTGCCCCAGCGGCCGATGAGGGTGTGCTTGGCCGCGGCCTGCATCTGCTTTTCGGTGTAATCGGGCGGCGGGAGCACCGGGCCGGGCGCGATGGCGTTCACCCGCACGGCCGGCGCGAGTTCCATCGCCAGGGAGTAGGTCAGGTTGACCAGCCCGGCTTTCGCGGCCGAGTGCGGCATGTAGCCGGCGAAGGGCACGAACGCCGACAGGTCCACGATGTTGATGATCGCGCCGTCGCCGTGCGCGGTCAGGTGCGGCGCGGCGGCTTTGGCGCACAGGAACGGCCCTTTCAAGGCGATGTCCACTAGTTGATCCCAGGCCGGCTCATCCAACTCGGCCCAGGGGGTCTTGCGCCAGAGCGACGCGCTGTTGACCAGCACGTCGAGCCGGCCCAGCTTGCCGACCGCCTCATCCACCAACGCCTGCACCTGCGCCCCCTGCCCCACATCCGCCCGGATCGCCACCGCGCGGCGGCCGAGCGCCGCGATCTCGGCGACGGTCGCCACCGCGGCGTCGGCCGAGGAGCGATAGTTGATCGCCACGTCCGCGCCGGCCCGCGCCAACGCCAGGGCAATCGCCTTACCCACCCGCACCGCGCCGCCTGTAACCAATGCCACTTTCCCGTTGAGGTCCATTCTTTGTCTCCTTGATTGCGAAAATTGTATCTGAATGTTCGGCGCGCGGGCAGCCCGCGCCGAATCCCCTGGATTATAGCATCATCCCGCCAAGATAGGCATACCATCGTCGGCTGCGCGGCGAACCATCTCAAATCTGCAGAACGAGAACGAGCAGATCGCCCAGCGGATCCAGATCACCCCCAAGACCGTCGCCAACCGCGTTCAGGCCGCCACCTTCGCCCTGCGCAGCGGGCTGATCGCGCTGCGCGAGACGGGCTGAGATTCGACTACGTTCCCGGCATCCCCTCGCCAACCTCCAATTTGCCCCACGAACTGAAGGTGCTATAATATCCTTATGAGCCGAGTTCGTGTTGCCATCAGCCCTGTCCAGGACGAACAATGAGCGGCATTTTTGGATGCGTGAGCGAATCCGCGCGGCCTGAGAAGCTGGCTGCCCTGGACGCGGCCCTGGCCCACTGGGGACCAGACGGCGGCGGCCTCTGGCACGACGCGCACTGCGGGCTGGGCCAATGTCTGCTCTTCAACACGCCGGAAGCCGTACACGAACGGCTGCCCCGCTGGGTGGCTGATGCCCGCTTGGCGATCACCGCCGAAGCGCGCATCGACAACCGGGACGAACTCTTCGACCACTTCGCCATTCCCCATGCCGACCGCCCCACCACGCCCGACAGCGACCTGATCCTGCGTGCCTATCTGAAGTGGGGCGAGGAAAGCCCGGATCACCTGCTGGGCGACTGGTCTTTCGCGGTCTGGCATCCCGACGAACGCAAGCTCTTCCTGGCGCGCGATCACCACGGCAACACCAGCCTGGTCTACTGGCAGCAGGGCGAGAAGTTCGCCTTTGCCTCGGCGCCCCAGGCCCTCTACGCCATCGGCGCGCCGCGGCGGCTCAACGAACTCTACCTGGCCCAGGTGCTCATCTCCTGGCCCGCCTACCACGGCGAGCGCACCATTTTTAACAACCTGAAACGC
>CAZYHE010000333.1:0-178 GCA_964647225.1 uncultured Anaerolineales bacterium | reverse complement strand
ACCTGGCCCAGGTGCTTGTTTCCTGGTTTGCTTACCACGGCCCCCAGACCATTGACCTGGACATCCAGCGGTTGCCCCCGGCCCACGCCATGACCGTCACGCCGCAAGGGACGCGCATCTGGCGCTACTGGCGGCTGGAGGACACGCCCGAACTGCGCCTGCCCAGCCGGGACGACTA
>CAZYHE010000332.1:0-5699 GCA_964647225.1 uncultured Anaerolineales bacterium | reverse complement strand
GGCGGGTAGCGTGCGAGGTGCTGCAGCCGATCCTCTACGACGGACAGCGAATAGACGCCGGCTATCGGATTGACATGCTCGTGGATGATACTGTCGTTGTGGAAAACAAGACCGTCGAGCAGCTCTTGCCCATTCACGAAGCCCAATTGCTCACTTACCTCAAACTACGCGACTGTCGGCTCGGTTTTCTCCTCAACTGGAACGTCGTCCTGATGAAAAACGGCATCAAGCGTATGGTCAACAATCTCTGAAGGCCGAATCTCTTTGCGCCCTTTGCGCCTTTGCGGTTCAAATAGGAGTATCGCCAATGGAAACCATCTCGTCTCTCCGCCCCTACGCACGCGAACCACTGCCGGGCGACCCGCCGGAGATCATGCCCTGGGATGCGGCCGATCCGTGGGCCTGGGAGGGCGCGGCGCGGCAGGCGCTGGGCCTGTTGCTGGCGGACGAAGCGCCCGGCCCGCGTCTCTTTGCGATGGCCGACTACCTGCTGACCTTCCCATCCGTCGCGTTCCGCTCCGCGCCCTCGGCCGAGGCGCTGTTGAACGCGACCGCGCTGGCGCTGTGCGGCTATCTGTGCGATGGGCGACATGGCGAAGCCGGCGTCTGGCGGCTGACCGGCTGCGCCCGGCTGGCGAACGAGGCGCACCTCCGCCGCGCCGCGCTCGAAGACCGGATGCTGGCCGACTGCCTGCTCGCGGTCTGCCGCGCCGCCGACGAGCTGGAGCTGCCGATCCTGGCCGACTTGCTCACCCTGCGCGAGCGGATGTGGGGCCGGCTGCTGGATCACGGCCGGGCCGAGCGGCTGCACGTCCCGGAAGCCGATTACCCCAGCCACATGTTGGCCCCGATCCCAGCCGGGCAGGTCGGCGCGCTGATGCGGGCGCGGGAGTGGCAATTCCGGGCGCGCTCCCCCCAAGAGGTGCTGACCGCTGACCTGGCCGATGCCGAAGGGACGTGCCGCAATCTGATCACGTTACGCGCCCACATGCTGGTGCGCCATCAGTTCGGCAGCGACGTGGACTGGCACATCGAGTTCTTCGCCGACAAAGAATCCACCGTCAGCCTCAACTTCCAGCCATTCATCCGCAACCTGGCGACCGCCTATTCGGAGACCGGCGCTGCGAAGTACGCCGAGCACGCGGCGCGGCTGATGTGGTCATGGTATCGGCAGTGCCCCGTGCCAAACCACCGGCAGTACACCGGCCCGTGGCGCACGCTGGAGGTGGGCGGCCGGCCGTGGCGCGTCTGGCTGGATGTGATCGGCTACCTGGGGCAGACCGCGGCGTTCGACGAAGCCACGCACGCCATGCTCGCCCGCTCCCGGCTGGAGCACATGCGCTATCTCACCGCGTTCTGCGGTGGGCCAAATAACTGGTACCAGGTCGAGGCGTCGGGGCTGGCGGTGGCCGCGCTCTGCTCGCCGGAACTGACCCTGGCCGACGCGTATCTGCGCATCGCGCTGCGCCGGCTCAAGTGGATCAACAGCCGCGCCTACTACGACGACGGCTTCCAGTTCGAGCTGAGCCACGGCTATCATGCCTTCCCGACGATGGCGATCACGTCAGTCGTGCGGGCAGCCCAGGCGCGCGGCGTCGCGCTGCCGACGGACTTCGTGCGGCTGATCGAGAAGGCGCACGAGATGTACCTCTACGCGACGCAGCCCGACCACATCCTGCCGATGTTCAACGACTGCGGCCCGCAGCCGACCGACCCGGCGCCCTATCTGCGCGGGGCCGCCGAGATGTTCCCCCGCGCTGACTTCCGTTGGGGCGCCAGCCACGGCCAGGAAGGCCAACCGCCGGATCATGCCTCGCACGCGTGGCCGGCCGCGGGCTACTACGTGATGCGGGATAAGTGGGGCGCCGACGGCCAGTTCCTCTTCTTCGACGGCGCGCCCTGGGGCGCGTCGCACCAGCACGAGGACAAACTGACCTTCACCCTCTACGCGGGCGGCCGGCTGCTGATCGGCGATCCAAACATCTACTCCTACTCACCGACCGAACTGACGCACTACTTCAAGGCTTCCCGCAGCCACAACGTCGTGATGGTGGATGGCAAGGGCCAGGCGCGGCGCTTCCGCCCCGAATCGCACCTCAGCACGCTCGGCCGCAACGAGTGGGTCAGCCGGCCAGCCTTCGATTTCGTCAGCAGTGAATACCTGGAAGGCTTTGCGCCCGACCCCTTCCCCGGCCGCGGAGATGCGTCGCAGGTGGACACAAGCATCAGCCATCGTCGCTCTATCTTTTATGTCAAGCCGACCGAAATGACACGAGGCTATTGGATCCTCTGCGACCTGCTGACGGGACAGGATCAGGACGCACACACGCTCGAACAGATCTTCCACTTGGCCCCGGTCGAGCAGCCCGGCGCAGCCGAACCGCTGCGACCCGGCGAGGTGTCGGTCTCCCCGGCCGCCGTCGTCACACAGGAACCCGGCCTCGGCAATCTCGCGATCCTGCCGGTGGATTCGGCCGGGCTGGAGGTGCGGGCGCAGAAAGGCGAGACCTCGCCGGCGGTCGGCTGGTACGGCGTCTACGGCGAATTCCCGGCCTGGGATGTGACGCTCCAACGGCGGACACCCCTGCCGGCGCGTATGGATGCCGTGCTGTTCCCGCGCCCTGAGCCTGCCGAAGGGCGCGCTTCGACCAGCTCAGCGCCCGTGCCTGCTCCGCGCCCTGAGCCTGCCGAAGGGCGCGCTTCGACCAGCTCAGCGCCCGTGCCGCGGGTGACGCGGCTGCGAAGCGATGCGCAGGTCACGGCCTTCCGCATCCAGGGCGCGGGAGTGGATGACACGTTCATCTTATGCGAAGATGGCGCGGGGGCGGTGACGGTGGATGGGATCAGCTTCGAGGGGCGAGCGGTGCTGGCGCGACGGTATGAGAACTCGTCAAAGATTGAGCGGCACGAGATTATCCGCGACAGCAGATAGATGAACTCCAAACACTGCGTCTGAATACAAGTCATGGTAGAATAGACGGCAGGGAGGGATGCTGTCTTGAGCACTACTGCGAAAACGCGTGATCAACTGGAACTTTTCACCGATATCGTGTTCTCGGTTGCCCCGGCGTACAGTCTGACTACCGATGCTTTTTCCCATGACGCCGTCTGTCCACAGGCGGCACGTGTTGCCCTGGAGGAAGACTACATCCATCTCATGGAAGAAACTGACCAATTCAACCGGCAATTGGTCAGTTTTCAGACTAATAAGACCGAAATGCTGCACGGCTGGATCAGCTATCGCGAGGGATTCTCGCCGACACTGGTCGAAATGCTCCTGCAGGAATTCGGCGTTGGGCCGGGCGATGTCGTGCTGGATCCTTTCGCTGGCTCTTGTACTACGCTCCTTACGGCAAGGATGCTGGGCGTTGATGCGACAGGCATCGAGTTATTGCCAAACTGCCATCTTGCGTGGGAAGCGAAGTCGCGAGTATTCGACTATGACGTTAGCGAGCTGCGCTCAATCCGCGAACGGCTGGAAACAGCCAGTCCTTCTCCGGCATCGGAGCCATTTCCGCATCTGAACATCACCGAATCAGCTTTTCCTGAGCAAATCGAACGGGATCTGATGGCCTATGCGGCCTGGATCGAGAAGCAGGATGTAAGCGAAAACACCAGACTCCTATGGAAATTTGCGTTGATGAGCATACTCGAGCGAGTCAGCTACACACGCAAGGACGGCCAATATCTTCGCTGGGATACGCGGGCCAGAAAACTTGAGCAACGCAATGCGGCGCGAATCTTACGCGGCCAAGAACCCATCCAGGGAATTGACAAGGGTACTCTACCGGATGTGAAGGAGACGTTGTTAGCCGCCCTCGATCGGATCATCAGCGATGCCGCAAAGCTCCAGGGTCAACCGCCGCCGCCGAGTCATCAGACCTTGATCCGCGGCAACCTCCTGACTGCACTTCCGGTCATGGAAGCCGAACAGTTTGCGGCGGTCGTCACCTCTCCGCCCTATGCCAATCGCTACGACTACACCCGAACCTATGCTCTGGAGTTGGCGTATCTCGGCGTCGGGGACGATATCTTCCAACTCAGGCAGGCCTTGCTGTCTTGTACGGTGGAGAACCGCTCCAAGTTGGATGACCTCGAAGCATACTACGCATCCATCGGGCAGCAGGCGCGGTGGGAGCAAACTGCTGAGATCATTCGAGGCCATGCTGCGCTGCGCGAAATCAACTCGGCATTACGCATCCGCAATCAGCGCGGCGACATCAACAACGCCGGCGTGCTGACGATGATTGACCAATACTTCACCGAGCTGACGTTCGTCTACGCGGAGCTTTTCCGAACCTGCCGCCGCAACGCGCACGTCGCATTCGTGAACGATAACGTCAGATACGCCGGTGAGATCATCCCGGTGGATGTGTTGAGCACAGATTTGGCCCGGCAAGTGGGTTTCGAGCCGGTCAAGATCTATGTTTTACCGCAGCGCAAAGGCAACAGCAGCCAGCAAATGGGCAAGTTCGGGCGTGCCGCATTGCGCAAGAGCATCACCATCTGGCGCAAGCCTTGAACGGAAGGACAAAGAGATGGCGAGGCAACGATCAACCAAAACTCAAGCTCATCTGGTCAGGGAGTCACCCCCTGGCTATGACCTGGGAAACACGAATGATGCTGAGGACACGCTGGCAGAAGATGGCGAACCAGAGATGATGTCCTCCGCCGATACGCGCGGGCGGGCTTGGGCTCTCGATCAGTTGGCGAAAAGTGAGTTCTTCCATCAGAAGTTGCACGAATGGGGAATGCTGGAGGTGGCGGATCAGATCGAGCAAATCCGCGGCGAAGACTTCCAGTGGACGCCTGTCGCGTTGGGCATCTCCGAAAAAGCTTGGACGCGCGTTATCCACCGGGGCATCAAGCCAGTGACCGTGTTCGCACATCCGCAGGTCATCATGACGGTGCCGAGAGCGGTTGCCTATTACCGCATGTTGGCAATGGTCTCGCAGAAATCTATGATCCGCGTTGATCTCTCCGTGGCAAACTACGAGAATGGCGGTGTTTTCCCTTCGGGCGAGACAGCAGAATCACTGGCGGGGCATCTCAATAACATCATCAGCCATCTTGTCGAAGCCGATGCTCAAATCGAGCCACGCGAATTCGATCTTTGGCGCGGGATGGCGGCAGGTTCACAGGCGCAAGGCTCCTGGGGCAACACCAAAGGCGACCGTATCGAGATTGTGGTCCGAGGTATGTTGCTGAAGCATCTCCGAGATCACGATCTACTCGAAGCCGAGAACGAAGCTGGCGCTCGCATCAATCTGAAGGATGGCCGCGTCGTAGTCATTGCGGACGAACCCGATGTTGCCATCTACCGATCTGGGACGATCGAGGCCGCAATCGAAATCAAAGGCGGGATTGATCCAGCCGGTGTCCTCGAGCGCATCGGAGCGGCGGTCAAAAGCCTCGGTCGAGCCAAACGCGAGAATCCGGCAGCCACGACCATATTGATCGTTCAGGGTGTCTCGATGACCGACCGGGCGCATGATGACCTCGAAGGCAACCGCGATGCCGTCAACCACTGTTTTCTTGTCGAGGATGTGCTTGACGACGCGACACGCCGAGAGGAATTCCTGAGCCTCATTCACCTGTAACAGCCGAGGTTCCCATGAAAATCGCTGACGTGATCGTTGAATCGTTCCAGTACAAATCCCACATCGTCCGCGACTCGGAAGGTCACACCCACCCCGGGC
>CAZYHE010000331.1:0-5710 GCA_964647225.1 uncultured Anaerolineales bacterium | reverse complement strand
AACGTTATCTGATAGGATGGTTGCAACACTCATTTGTACGCCTCCCGGTGCTCATGCCGATAACTATCCTCGTGTCGCCAGGCTGGCACAGATTATAGCCCAGAACTGCCGCGACAACAAGCGCAAACTGTGAATCGGGTAAAGCATGGACGCTGGCGCGGTCTGCGGGCAATTGACAATCTCGCAAATGCCTCTATAATCTGCCACGTGCCCTGCGGTGCAGATCAGCCGCGGCGCAGCATAAGGAGCGCACATGGTAATAAACGACCTTTCCCCCGACCTCATCCTCACCGATGGCCGGTTCTACACCCTGGACGCCCAGAATGCCGTCGCGCAGGCCGTGGCGATCAAGGATGGCCGCATCGTGGCGGTGGGCAGCAACGCCGAAATCGCAGAGCTGGCCGGGCTGATCACCGCGGGGATCTCCCTCGGCGGCCGCGCGGTGATCCCCGGTCTGTTCGACAGCCACGTCCACATGATGGAGGCCGGCGCCAAGCTCGCCACGATCCGGCTGGACGAGTGCGAATCGCCGGCGGAGATGGCCGCGCTGGTGGCCGAGCGCGCCAAAGTCACCCCGCCGGGCGAGTGGATCATCGGCCAGGGGTGGAACGAAGGCAACTTCCGGGATGGCCGGCTGCCGACGCGCCACGATATTGACCCCGCGACCGCCGAACATCCCGTCGTGCTGATGCGCTTCTTCAACACCGACGTGGTCAACAGCGTCGCCCTGCGGCTGGCCGGCGTCACCCGCGCCACCCCCGACCCCGACCAGGGGCGGATCGAGCGCGACGCGGACGGCGCGCCGAACGGCCTGTTGCGCGCCAAAGCGAAGGGCCTGGTGCGCCGCCTCATCCCGCCGCCGACCCTGGCCGAGATGCAGCACGCCATCCGCCTGGGCTGCGCGCAGATGCACCGCTTCGGCATCACCAGCGTCATCGAGCCGGGGCTGAACTCGGCCGAGCTGCGCGCGTACCAGGCGGCTTACCAGGCCGGCGGGCTGACCGTCCGCACGAACCTGATGCCGAGCTGGCACGGCTTCCGGCAGGAGGAGACCGAAGCGCAGCTCGATTATCGGGCGCGTGAGCTGGGCCTCTTCACTGGGTTCGGCGACGAGTGGCTGCGGATCGGCGGGCTGAAGATGGCGATTGACGGCGGCACGACTCCGCACACGGCCTACATGTATGAGCCGTTCGAGGGGGAAACCGAAGTGGTGAATTACAACCGGCTGAGCCTGGATGATCTCCGCCGCTTCTTCACCACCGCCAACGAGCTGGGTTGGGATGTCGGCATCCACTGCTGCGGCGACCATGCGCAAGACCTGGCCGTGGACGCTTTCGCGGCCGCCGCCCAGGCCGCGCCGCGGTCGGACGCCCGCCACAGCATCATCCACGCCTACTTCCCGACCGACCATGCGCTGGCGCAGATGGCGCGGCACAACATCGCCGCGGTCATCCAGCCGACCTTCATCTATTGGGAGGGGGATGCGCTCTTCCGGGATGTCGGCCAGCGGCGGGCCGCCAACTACAAGCCGGCGCGCACATACCTGGATCGTGGCGTCCCGCTGGCGGCGTCCTCCGACGAGCCGAGCACCGTCTCGGTCAACCCGTTCGTCGCGCTTTATGCGCTCGTCACGCGCAAAAACAAGCTCTGCCAGCTCGTCGCGCCCCAAGAGGCGATCAGCCGGCTGGCGGCGCTCCGGGCCTACACGATCGCCGGCACGCGCCTGACGCGCGAGGAGGCTCTGAAAGGAACCATCGAGGCCGGCAAGTTGGCCGATCTGGCAGTGTTGGATCGGGATTACTTCACCGTGCCCGACGCGGAGATCAAGGATGTGGGGGTGGAGATGACGTTGGTGGGCGGGAAGGTGGTGTGGGAACGTCGTGCGTAGTACGTATTGCGTATTTCGTAGTGCGTTCGGCGTTATCCAATCGGAATACGCACCGCGCACTACGAAATACGTACTACGGGTTACGAGGAATCTCTCAACCCATCACGCGATTTCCGCCGTACACCCACGCCCCGCCCACCAGCGTGCCGACGACTTCCGTCTCCAGGATCGCCATCGGGTCAATCGAGAAGATGTCCTGGGACAGGATGACCAGGTCGGCCAGCTTGCCGGGGGCCAGGCTGCCTTTGACCGTCTCCTCGCCGCTGGCGAAGGCCGCGCCGGCGGTGTAGGCGTAGACCGCCTCGTCCACGGTCAGGCGCTGCTCCGGGTACCAGCCAACGGGGCCGGGAGCGCCATCGGGCCGGCGGCGGGTGACGGCTGCGTGGATGCCCACCATCACATTCAAGGTCTCCACCGGCGCATCCGAGCCGAAGGCCAGCACGGCCCCCGCGTTCAGCAGGCTGCGCCAGGGGTAGGCGTGGGCGCTGCGTTTGCCCCACAGTCTATCGGCGATCAGCATGTCCTGCGTGGCGTGGATCGGCTGCATGGAGGCGATGACGCCGAGGCTGGCGAAGCGCGGCTGGTCGTCGGGGTGGACGATCTGGGCGTGCTCGATGCGGTGGCGGAGGGCGTATTGCGTATCGCGTGTTGCGTTCATCGTTTCGAGCGTGCGCGCTGCGGCGATGGCGTCCAGTACTTCGCGATTGGCGCGGTCGCCGATGGCGTGGACGTAGGAGGCGATGCCGGCCTGGCTGGCCTTGCCGATCACTTCCCGCAGGTGCTCGATGGACGCCATCGGCAGGCCGACGTTGTCGGGGTAGCCTTCGTATGGCTCCAGCATGTAGGCCGTGCGCGCGCCGAGCGCGCCGTCGGAGAAGATCTTGACGCCGCCGATGCGCAGCCATTCATTGCCGAAGCCGGAGCGCAAGCCCGCCCGGATCGCCGCGTCGAGGTTCTCTTCGGGGATCTGCATGGTGATGCGCAGCTTAAGCTCGCCGGACGCCTGCAAAGCCTGGAATGCCCGGAACGCGCCCGCGCCTTCCATCGTGTGGACCGCCACCAGTCCGGCTTTGTGCGCGTGAGGCGTGGCGGCCTGGATCGCCGCCGTTGCTTCGTCCAGCGACGGTTCCTGGAAGAGGCGGAACATCAACTCCATCGCCACATCTTTCAGGATGCCGGTGGGTTGCCCCGTGATCGGATCGTGGTCAATCGCGCCGCCGAACGGATCGGGCGTCGCCGCGGTGATGCCGGCCAGCTCCAGGGCGCGAGTGTTGGCCCAGCCCGCGTGGCCGCACTTGCGCCGCAGAAAGACCGGATGCTGCGGTGCGGCGCGATCCAAATCCTGGCGGGTGGGGAAATCGCCGCTGCCCCACAGCGTGTGATCCCAGCCGCGGCCCGTCAGCCATTGGCCGGGGGGCGTCTGCCCGGCGCGGGCGGCCACGAGGGCCAGCGCCTCCATCAGTGAGTTGACGCCCGCCAGCTCGATCTCCTGCAGGCCGATGCCGTAGGAGAGGAAGTGCAGATGCGCGTCGGTGAAGCCGGGCGTGACGGTGCGGCCGCGCAGGTCTATCGTCTTGCCGGGCGGCGCGGCCAGCGCGCGGATTTCGTCGTTGCCGCCGACCGCCAGGACGCGGTCGCCGGCGATTGCAATCGCCTGGCCGCGCGGCGCGGCGGGGTTCATGGTGTGGATGTCGCCGTTGTAGAGGATCAGATCAGCTTGCATGGGTTGTCCCTCGGTGATGTAGGATGACGGGCGAATCAGCGAATTGGTAAATTGGTACACTGGTAAATTGGTGAATCAGCGAATTGGTGAGTCACGAGTCATTATAGCCGATGAGGGGAGAAACCCAAGAATGGAAGACGCGGGTGTGGGCTGGCTCGATGGGCCGACGAGTTGGCTCGAGCTCAGCCGGGCGAACCTGTTGCACAACCTCGCCGGGGTCCGGGCGCTGGTCGGCGGGGCGCAGATCATGGCGGTGCTGAAGGCCAACGCCTACGGCGCGGGGGCTGTCGGCATGGCGCGGGTGTTGGCCGCGGCCGGGGTGGATGTCTTCGGCACCGCCACCGTGGCCGAGGGGGTTGAACTGCGGCAGGGCGGGATCGCCGGCACGATCGTTTGCCTGGCCTACTTCACGCGGCAGGAGGTCCCCGCCATTTTCGAGTATGACCTGACGCCAAGCATCTTCACCCTCCCGGCCGCGCGACTGCTCGATGAACGAGCGCAGGCCCTCCGCCGCGTCCGCCCCGTGTGGGTGAAGGTGGACACCGGTCTGGGGCGGCTCGGCGTCCCGTTCGATGCGGCGGGCGCGTTCCTCCGGGAGATCGGCGCCCGATCTGACTCGGACGCGGGGCTGCGGGTCGCCGGCATTTTCAGCACGCTGACCGAGAACCCCGACCGTGATCCGATTCAGGTGCAACGGTTGTTGGCAGCGCATCACGCGTTGCCCGAACTGGCCGGCGTCCGTCTTAGCCTGGCGTCGAGTCACGGCATCGTGGCCCTGCCAGAAAGCTACCTGGATATCGTCCGGCCGGGCATCCTGCTGCACGGCCTGGAGCCGAGCGGCCGCGACCGGATGGACATGCGGCTGGTCGAGCGGGCCGATCTGCGGCCGATTGCGACCTGGAAGGCGCGGGTGGCAGATGTCCGAACCGTGGCGACGGGCGAGCAGATCGGCTACGGCTGGCGGCCGGCCGTGACGATCCCGACACGCGTGGCGACCCTGGCGGTCGGCTGGGCAGACGGCTATCCGCCGGCGATGGCGAACGGCGGCGTCGTGCTCGTTCAGGGCCGCCCTTGTCCGGTGCTGGTGGTCAGTGCCAACAGCACGATCATAGATCTCTCGAACGCACCGGGGGCGGACACAAACGACGAAGTCGTGCTGATGGGCCGGCACGGCGACGCAGAGATCAACGCCGCCGCGCTGGCACGTCAGACGGGCGCCAGCGTCTATCGGCTCCTGGCCGCGATCCCGGTCGCGGTTCCCCGCGTTTGGGTTTGAGCGGAACCGCCAGGGGTTGAAACCCGCTGGCTCAGCAGGTGAAAACCGGCTGCAAGCCGGTTGATTGCGCCGGGCGGCGGGGTGAGCCGGTTTGAACCGGCTTCCACCTCCTGAGCCGATTGGCTTCAGCCATCGGCGGGTTGTCATCGCGCGTCACATCTGGACGCGCCGTCACTGCGTCGCCGTTTGACAGCACGCCCAGATGCTGGTATGATTGTTCTGAAACTTTCGCAAACCTTCGCTGCTTTTCCGAAAGGCCGAACGCATGGGCGCAGAGAAGCCCCGCCCTAACCTCAGCGATGTGGCTCGGCAGGCCGGCGTGTCGCCGGCGACCGTTTCGCGCGTGCTCAATCAGACCGCCCCGGTGAGCCAGGGTGTGCGCGAACGGGTTCTCGCGGCCATCGAGTCACTCGGCTACCAGGCGTTGCGTGCTTCCACCCAAGCAGCGCGGCGGGAAACCATCGCGCTGCTGATTCCAGACATCCTTAATCCCTACTTCACAGAGATCGTTCGCGGTGTGCAGGAAGAGGCCAGCGTAGATCATTTGCTGCCGCTGTTACTCGATACGAGCGAAGATCCCCAACGGGAAATCGAGATGCTGCATATGCTCGCCGGTCAATCCATCTGCGGCATCATCATCTTGGGGACGCGCGTCCTATCGCAGGATTTGATCCACCTTCGCAACCAGACGGGCATCCCGCTGGTCGTGATCAACCGCCGCCTGCAAATGCCCAACGTCGCGTGCATCATGGTGGATCTGGAGACCGGGACCTATCGGGCGGCGCGGCATCTGCTGGATATGCAGCACACACGCATCGCGTTC
>CAZYHE010000330.1:0-5712 GCA_964647225.1 uncultured Anaerolineales bacterium | reverse complement strand
AAGCTCATCGGGCCGGAGATCGTGGTGAACCCGATCCACCACGTGCGCCTGAAGCCGCCCGAAGATCAGGTACCCACGGAGTTGCGCGGCGGATTGACCGCCCGCACCCCCTGGCACCAGGATCAGGGCGTGGCGCTGCCCGAAGCGGATGAGAGCGACATCCTGACGGTCTGGCTGCCGTTGACAGATGCGACGATCGAGAACGGCTGCCTCAGCGTCGTTCCGGGCAGCCACCGCGGCGAGCTGATCACGCACTGCCCAGGGGTCGGCGGCGTGCAGATCCCGGAGCGGCTGCTGGCCGGGCCGGGGCTGCCCGTGCCGATGCGGCCGGGCAGCGTGCTGCTCTTGCACCGGCTGACCCAACACGCGTCGCTGACCAACGTCAGCCAGGGGATCCGCTGGAGCTTCGACCTGCGCTATCAGCCCGCGGATCAACCGACCGGCCGGCCCGCGTTCCCGGCGTTCCTGGCCCGCAGCCGGGCGCACCCCGAACGGATCGTAACCGACTGGCGCGACTGGGCCGCCATGTGGGAAGAGACGCGGGCCGCGATGATGCAGCGCCGCGACCCGGTCTTCAACCGCTGGTCGGCCGCGGCGGCGCTGTGCGCGTGATACAACAACTGTGAACGTTTGCTCACAGCGACGAACTGGGGTATAATGATCTTAGTCCGCTCGTGATCGTATCACGCACAACGCCGCAGCCTTAACGCGGGGCGGGTACCCCTGCAAAGCCAGACAAGGAGGGCGAAACGCTTCAAAACTGCCTGTCAGCCGACCAATCGCTCGTCTATATGCGAATTCGTACCATCCCAAAATCCATTCAGGTGACCCCAAAGGAGGATCCCCATGGAGAGTCGTTCTAAGTTGAGTCGCCGCGCATTCCTGCGCGGCACCGCCCTCGTAGGCGCCGGTGCGGCCCTGGCCGCATGTGCGCCGGCCCCTGCCCCGGCCCCCGCGGCCGAGCCTGCCAAGCCCGCTGCGCCGGCCGCGCCAACCGCTGCGCCGGCCGCCCAGAAGGCCAAGATTCGCTTCATCTCCAACCACGGCGAAGCCGATGTCCCGCTCTTCAAGAAGGTGCTCGAAAACTTCGCGGCCAAGAACGCCAATATCGAAGTCGAATACCTGGACATCGCCGGCAACGAGTTCTACAACTCGATCAACACCCAGGGCGCGGGCGGCCAACTCCCCGATGTCTGGTACACCCGCACGTTCGACGTGCCGGTGTATGGCAGCAAGGGCTGGACCATCTCCCTGCAATCGCTGATTGACCGGGACGCGAAGGAAGTCAACGTAGACGACTTCTGGCCCGCGCAAGTGGCCCAGATGAAATGGAAGGGCCAAATCTACGCGCTGCCCTATGACTTCTCGAACATGGCGATCTACTACAACAAGAAGATGTTCGATGATGCCAAGGTGGCCTACCCCACCAACGACGCGTGGAAGTGGGAAGAAGCCCTGCAAACCGGCCTCAAGTTCGTCAAGAAGGAAGGCAACCAGATCAAGGCCTGGGGCCTGAACATGGGTTTCTCGAACTGGGTCTTCATGGGCATCATGTATGGTTGGGGCGGCAAGATCTGGTCGGAGGACTTCAAGACCAGCCTGGTGAACAGCAAAGAAAACCTGGATTGCTTCAAGTGGTTCATTGACGCCCGCAAGCAGGGCCTCTACCCGGAGGCCGGCGCCATGCCGCAGGGTGTCAGTCCGTTCGGCGGTGGGCTGGTACCGATGGCGTTCGATGGCTCATGGGCGACGAACACGCAGCGCAACGTGATCAAGGACAAGTTCGACTTCGATGTGGTCGCCTTGCCCAAATCCCCCACCGGCGCGTCGTGCCTCAACGCCGCAGGCGGCGCCTGGGGCATCGCCAAGAATAGCAAAGCCGTCGAGGCGGCCTGGACCTTCAACAAGTTCCTGACCAGCACCGAATCCACGAATGTGCTGATCTCGGATCCGCTGCGCAGCATCCCCGGCCGGAAAAGCTCGGTGCCGCGCTGGAACGAGGCCGCGGCCAAGGGCGGTATGCCGCCCAAGAACGTGGGCGTCTTCGGCAAGCAGATGGAAACCGCCGTCGCCGCGCCGTACCCGCCTTACTGGCAGGATTTCGGCACCGCCTGGAACAACATCATCGTCACGCCGCTCAGCGGCCCGTCGGATGCCGACCCGGCCAAGGTGCTGGCGGACTTCGACACCGAGTTGAAACGCCTTATTGATGTGAACAAGGCCAGCCTCGGCTAAGGTTCGCCTATTGACGTGCCAGGTACGTGCAAAGTGCCTGGCACGTGTCGCATCATAGACCTGTCGAATATCATCTTCGCCGGGAGGCCCCTTTATGGCCCTGAAACTTCAAATGCCGAAATCCAAGCTGGCCCGTCGGGAAGCGATCGAGGGCTACCTCTTCATCCTGCCCTGGATCCTCGGCTTCCTATTGTTTCGCTTCGGCCCCATGCTCTACTCGCTCTTCCTCAGCTTCACCGATTATACGGCCGGCGGCGCACCGAAGCTGATCGGGTTCGAGAACTACGTTTACATGTTCACCAAGGATCCGCGCTTTCTGGACTCCCTCCGCGCCACCTTCGCCTTTGTGGTCGGCTACCTGCCGCTGAATATCACGATCGGTCTGGCGGTCGCCCTGCTGATGAATCAGCGCGTGCGCGGGATCCTGGTCTTTCGCGCCATCTACTACCTCCCGGCCGTCACCAGTGGCGTGGCCGTCGCGATCCTGTGGCAATTCGTCTTTCATAAGCAATGGGGCATCCTCAACGCGATCCTATCCATCTTCGGCGTCCAATCCATCGGGTGGCTGGTGGACCCCGCCTGGGTTATGGTGGCGTTTGTCATCATGTCCATCTGGGGGGTCGGCGGCAGCATGATCATTTATCTGGCCGGCCTGCAATCCATCCCCACCGAGCTGTATGAATCGGCCGCGATTGATGGCGCCAACCGCGTGCGGCAGTTCTGGCACATCACCCTGCCGATGCTGACCCCGACCATCTTTTTCGTGCTGATCACCGGCCTGATCGGCGCGTTCCAAATCTTCGAGAGCGCCTACATTATGACCGGCGGCGGGCCGAACTACGCCACCTACTTCTTCGGCCTCAACATCTACTTTACGGCGTTCCAGTCGTTGCGCTTCGCCTACGCTTCAACACTGGCCTGGATGCTCTTTGCGATCATCGCCGCGCTGACGATCGTCGTGTTCAGCACCTCCCGGCGTTGGGTTTTCTATGCCGGGGCGCGCGAGGACGCATGAGTCACTTGTCGGCTGAAATCCAGATGAACTCACGGCCCAAAAACGCAGTCTCTACGCTGCAATCAATCTAACGAGGACGATATGGTAACCGGAGCACAACCTCTCACCCAATCAGCATCTGCGGCGATGCACACATCTGGTATGCATATGAGCCGGCGGCAATTGGCGCAGATGCTCCTGACCTATGCGCTGCTGCTAACTGGCGGCGTCATGCTCATGGTTCCCTTTTACTGGATGCTCTCGACCAGCCTGAAGACGCTGGCCGAGGTGCAGACCTGGCCCATTGTCTGGATACCGAGTCACTTCATCTGGCAGAATTACCCGTCTGTGTTCGAAAGGACCCCCTTTGCTCGCTACATCCTGAACAGCCTGACCATCGCCAGCGGCGGCATCATCGGCACCCTGCTCAGTAGCTCACTGGCGGGCTTTGGCTTCGCGCGGATGCGTTTCCCCGGCCGCAACACGCTTTTCTTCGTCAATCTGACCACCCTGATGCTGCCCGCGTGGGTGGTGATCGTGCCGCACTTCATGATGTTCAGCTACGTCGGCTGGCTTGACACGTATCTGCCGTTCATCGTGCCGGCCTTCTTCGGCAACGCGTACCATATCTTCCTGTTCCGCCAGTGGTTCCTCGGCATCCCGCGCGAGCTGGAGGACGCCGCGCGCATTGACGGCTGCTCGACTCTGCGGATCTACGCCCAGATCTTCATGCCTTTGTCGAAACCGGTCATCGCGACCGTCGGCATCTTCTCCTTCTTCTACTACTGGAACGACCTGATCTACCCACTGGTCTATCTCCAGTCCCAACTGAAGTTTCCGGTCAGCCTGGGGCTGCGCATGTTCCAGACCGCCAATGCCGGCGTGGTGGACCTGCCCGCATTGATGGCCGCCTCGATGATGGCCCTCCTGCCCTGCGTCCTCATCTTCTTCTTCGCCCAGCGCCTCTTCGTCCAGGGGGTGGTGATGACGGGGGTGGAGAAATAACGGATTGCAGAACGCGGAATGCAGATTGCAGATTACGAATCAGCGCATCAACAAATACGGAATACGCACTACGCACTACATTATCACGGAGACAACACCATGACTGTCAACGTTGGCATCCTCGGCTTTGCGCACGGGCACGTAGGGATGTACTGCAACCAATGGAAGCAGAACCCGGCCCTTGAGATCAACCTGGTCGCGGGGTGGGATCACGACGCGGCGCGGCTGAAGAAGAATTGCGACAATTTCGGCGTCCAGGGCTATGCCGATCTGGATGAATTCCTGGCCCGGCCCGACATGGCGGCGGTCGTCATCGGCGTCGAAACATCCATGCACGCCGATGTGGTCGAGAAGGCGGCGGCCGCGGGCAAGATGATCGGCCTGCAAAAGCCGCTGGCGCTCACCATGCCGCAGGCCGACCGCATCGTTGCCGCGGTCGAGCGCCACGGCGTCCCCTTCACCCTGGCCTGGCAGATGCGCGCCGACCCGCAGAACATCGAGATCAAGGAGATCCTGAAAAGCGGCGTGCTCGGCAAGATCTTCATGGTGCGGCGGCGGCACGGGTTGCCCTCGCAGCTTTGGGACATCCCCAGCATGTGGCACTTCAACGCGGAGCTAAATCGCGATATCTGGGCCGACGACACCGCGCACCCGGTTGATTTCATCCAGTGGCTGCTGGGCGTGCCGGAAACGGTGACAGCCGAGGTATCTTCCCTGCTGAACCCGCTCGCGCCGAACGACAACGGCATCGCCATCTACCGGTATGCGGACGGGATGCTGGCCGAGGTCGTCTGCTCCTTCACATGCGTGGCCGCCGAGAATTCGGTCGAGGTGATCGGCGAGAAGGGGAGCATCGTGCAGAACTACGGCGACGTGCCGAGCTGCAACGTGCCGCGGCCGGCCGGCGCGGTCGGGCAGAAGTGGTACACGCTCGACAAGAAGGACTGGACTGCCAGCGAGATCCCCAGCCCGACCAGCCACGGCACGCGCATCGCCGCGCTTTCCAAGGCGCTCTCCGACTTCTTCCACGGCCGGGCCGGCCCCGTCGCCACCGCCGAGGAGGGCCGCACCTCGCTGCGCATGGTGCTCGCCACCTACGTCTCGACCCGCGAAGGCCGTCGCGTGCGGCTGGATGACCCGGCGATTGCGCTGGTGTGAGCAGCCTCGTTTGACGCTGTGCGCCTTTGTGGTTAGAATGGAATCAGATCTCAGTTCCGAGAATCGTGTAACCAGGGGAACCACAGGAGATAAGCTGCGATGACTGTTGCATCGCTAACCATCGGCAGACTGCAGGCTTTGGAGCAGATCTACACACAAGGGTACCAGGACAATGTGGTTGACTTGACCCTGCGCAAGCTGATCGAGCGCCAGGTGCAGCAGGACGAAACCCAGTTGGCGGAGTTACGGAGGGATTTGCTGCGTTTTGAACAGCGATACGGCGTCTCATCAAACGATTTCTACGCGCGGTACCAGGCCGG
>CAZYHE010000329.1:3500-5721 GCA_964647225.1 uncultured Anaerolineales bacterium | reverse complement strand
TGTCTGGAATGCCATCAGGGCCGCCAGTCCACCGCTGCCGTCAACATCAAGATCAAGGGGCTTGACGAAGACAAGGTGGACGCCAAAGCCGCCTTCGCCAATGTCCACTACTTCGCCGCGGGCGCCACGCTCTTCGGTGATGCGGCGCAGGTCGCCTATCAGTACGATGGCAAGAAGTACGTTGGCCAGAATCTGCATGCGCCCGGCTTCGATACCTGCACCGGCTGCCACAGCACGCACGAGCTGGGTCTCAAGATGGATAAGTGCGTGACCTGCCACGCCGGCGCCAAGACGGCCCAGGACATCCGCTTCGCCACCAAGGACTACGATGGTGATGCAGATGTCAAGGAAGGCATGGCGGCCGAGATCACGGCGCTAGAGGCCAAGCTGTACACGGCGATCGTGGACTACAGCAAGACGATCACCACGACCGGCATCGCCTACAGCAGCAGCGCCTACCCGTATTTCTTCGCTGACACAAACGGCGATGGCAAGGCTGATGAAAAGGAATCCGTGAGCGCCAATTCCTGGAAGAGTTGGACGCCGCGTCTACTCAAGGCAACTTACAACTACCAGTACATCCAGAAGGATCCCGGCGCCTTCGCGCACAATCCGAAGTACGCCATCCAGATCCTCTACGATGCGCTGGAGGATATGGGCAAGAAGGTCAAGGTGGACATGACCGGACTGGTGCGACCGGAATAGCCGGTTCCCGTTTTCCAAAGTTGGCAACCGGGAGACGGTTGCCAACTTTCTGCGCAACCGGGCGCTCTTGAGCGCCCGGTTTGCTTTGGCCGGAACGAACCCTGGCCCGCCACCCTGGCCCGCTTGGCAGAGCCAGGGCGGGCGGCATCACGATCCGCCAATGGAAGGATGAACGGTATGGTCGAATCCGGCCTGACCGACGCTGAAAAACTCCGCCGGCTGCCGTGGGCCTTCGCGCATGTCGCCACCAATGCGATCTTTTGCCAGTTGACCGTCTTCGGACCGGTCTTCATCCTGTTCCTGACCGAATTGGGGCTGGACAAGGCGCAGATCGGCCTGCTGCTGGCGCTTTTTCCGCTGGCAGGCGTCATTGCGCCGCTGGTCGCGCCGTTGGTCGCCCGCATCGGCTATAAACGTGTGTTCGTGGTCTTGTGGGGGCTGCGCAAGATCGTGGTGGCGGGCTTGCTGTTGACCCCGTTCATCGCGGCGCGCTATGGGCCGGCGGGCACGCTGCGTTTCGTCGCCGCGGACATGGCCGCCTTTGCGCCCTGCCGGGCCATCGCCGAGACCGGCATGTATCCCTGGATGCGCGAGTTCATCCCCGACCGGGTGCGCGGCCGGTTTGCCGCCATGGATGTCCTGCTGGCGACCCTCTTCGGCTTCCTGGGGGTCAGCTTTGCGGGGTACGTGATCGGCCAATCGGCGGGCCTGAGCGGCTACATGATCCTGATTGCCGTCGGCGTGTTCTTTGGGCTGGTGGCGGTCGCGGCCATCCTCTTCGTGCCGGGCGGCGCGCCGCAGCGGGATGTCGGCTCGATCCGGCCCGACCTGGCCGCGACGCGCGCCACCCTGCGCGATGCGCAATTCGTCCGCTTCCTGGCCGGCCTGGGGCTGATGACGCTGGCGTTCGTGCCGCTGAACTCCTTCCTGGCGCTCTTTGCGCGCGAGCGGCTGGGGCTGACGCAGGCCAACGTGATCTTCCTGCAGGGCGCGCTCCTGGTGGGCGGGCTGCTTTCGAGTTACGGGTGGGGCTGGGTGGCCGATCGTTCGGGTGGGAAACGGGTGATGCTGGCGGGCGCCGTGGCCGGGGTCGCGCTGCCGCTGCTCTGGCTGGCGACGCCGAACGGCGGCGCGTGGGCCTTCCCTGTCGCGCTGGGCGTGGCGTTCATCACGGGCGCGTCCCAGCCGGCCTGGGGCATCGGTTACAGCCGATTTCTCTTCATGGATGTCGTGCCTGCGGGCGGCACTGCGCAATACATGGCCGCGTTCTACGCGTGGGCGGGCATCACGGGTGCGGCCGGGGCCATGCTCGCCGGCCGCACCCTTCAGAGCTTGCAGGCCGTGCTCGGCCCGGCCGCGGCCGGCGGGCTGGATGCGTATGCCATCGTCTTCGTGGTGAGCGCGCTCATGGCGCTGGGCGGGCTGGCCGTGCTGCGCCAGACTCGTAGCCAGAGGCCCACTGTGGGCGGGTGAAGGTCAAGGCATCGCGCGTCGGCGGCCCGCCGTGGGCTGAAGC
>CAZYHE010000329.1:0-3400 GCA_964647225.1 uncultured Anaerolineales bacterium | reverse complement strand
GTGGGCGGGTGAAGGTCAAGGCATCGCGCGTCGGCGGCCCGCCGTGGGCTGAAGCCGCACGGCTCAGAAGGTGGAAGCCGGTCTTGACCGGCTGAGACGACGGATGTCTACAGCGACTTGAACACCTTCGCCAGGCTCTCCCCGAACACCGCCAACTCCCACTCGCACACCCAGCCGAACGGTGTGAGCGTCACCTGGTACCCCGTGTTGCGCAGCCGCGCCGCCGCGCTTTGCAGGAACGCCTCGGCAAACTGCGGCGACGCGCTGGCCTCGGCCAGGTGCGTGAAGGAGTGCAGCACGACCTCCTTGAAGCCGCGCTTGCCCGCCAGCCATTTGACGTTCTTGACGAACTTGGTTTCCAGCCCGGCCGCGTCCACCTCGTCTTGCGGCTCGGCGTGAACGAAAAGTACCACGGCATCCGCCAACCGCACTTCACCCACAGCGTCCGCGGCGTCGGGCAGCATCTTCTCGTGCGGCCGGAACGTAAACTGTTTGGCGAGGAACATCAGCAGTTTCATCGGCGCTTCTTACTTCAGGCTATAGCGATACACATTGGTCTCGCGCAGCGCGAACCCCATCCGCTGATAGAGGCGGTTGGCGGCCTGGCGTGAGGGGCGCGAGGTCAGATCCACGGTGGTGGCCCCGGTTGCCCTGGCGTATTCGAGCGCCGCCCGGCAGAGCGCCTCGCCGATCCCTTTGCCGCGGCTGGCGCTGTCCACGATCACATCCTCGATCCACGCGCGCAGGCCGGTCGGGATGCGGAAGAGCGCCAGCGTCAGCGCGCCGGTGATCGCGCCGCCCGGCTCCGCATCGCGCGCGATGAAGAGGATCGTCGCGGGCGAGGCGACCAGTTCGGTCAGTTCCGCACGGGTGGGCGGCGGGTTGGATGATGAAAGCTGCGGGATCAGCCGCACGAACGCGGCGACGATCTCGTCGGTGACTTGGGTGACTTGGGTGATTTCCACTTTAGCTCCTCACACTTTTTGTTCAAGGCATCGGCGCGCACGTGAAGGTGCGATCCAGGCTCAGGTCAGTCCGCCAGCCCGCTTCGGCCGCGCCGGACGGGTCAGGCGCGCACGCGCCGATCTGTACCCACAGCGGAACGGCCACCGTCCCGGCTTGCTTGCGCACGGCCAGCGTGTAGGGTTCGGCCGCCGCCGTTGCGGGCAACCGGTAGCGCAGCGTGACCACCGTCTGGCTGGCCGGCCGCAAGATGAAGTCGCCGCTGAACTGCGTTGAATTGTGCTCACCGCGCTCCGTCTTGGCATGTTGCAGCCCCTCGGCGGTCAGCAACTCGCTGCCCAGCGGGGCATAAACGCGGAGGTAATCCCAATAGCAGCGCGCCGCCAACTCCTGGTAGGAGTCGCCATATTTCAGCGTCCGTTCGCACGCGGCGTTGGCGGGCAATGCCTTGGCCGTGTGGGTGTACGTGATGGTCAAGGTGGCGGCCAGTCCCGTCCCGTCCGGCGTCACGCGATAGCCGATCTGCTGTTTGACGGCCGCGTTGGCCTTGTTGAAGCCCACGTTCGCGTCAATCACCGCCAGGAAGTCGCCCCGTGCCGGCGGGACCAGCGCGCCATCCCACCGGCGCTCGCTCAGCAGGGCGGCCAGGGTCGGGTCGGCCACCGCGATCTGGACGTGGCGGCCGTCGAGCATGTCGAGCGCGGCTTTGCCGAGCGCCAGCGGATCCAGCTTGCCGCCGCCCTGTAGTTTGGCTAACGCGACGCCGACCAGCTCGCTCATGAAGTCCTTGCGCTTTTTGTACCAATCCGCCGACGATTTCTCGACCGTGTCGCGGCTGGCGGTCGGTGATTCCCAGGCGCGCTTCATCTCGGCGATCACGTTCGCGCCGGTGATCTGGCCGGGCCGGCCGGGGATCTCCAGCGGGCCGAGCGCGCCCACCAGCAGCCGCACCGCCTCCATGTCGAGCGCGATGGCCCCGTCGGTGGCGATCCCCTGGTCTTGCGCATACAACGCCTGGGCGACCGCCGCGCTGGTCGGGAAGTCGGGCGACCAATTGCTGTCGCGCAGCACCAGGAGATCGGCGCCCATGTGTTCGCGCAGCGCGGGGGGCGGGTCAGGATGCGGCTGCTTGAAGTTGTCCACCGCGTAGCTGTCGCTGACTTTCATCTCGACGATGCGGCCCTTGTCCAGCCGCACGTGGCCGGCCCCGCTGATGAAGCCGCCGGTGGGGCGCAATTCGTCGTTGTTTTGGGCGAGCAGCAGATAGGCGCGCGGGCCATCCATCCCCAACAGGGCCGGCGCGGCCTGCGCGCCTTGCAGCGCGGCGCGGATCAGCGGCAGGAAGCGATCCAGGCGGTCGAGCTGCGGGGCCAACCGGGGATGGAGCGGCCCCTGCACCTGGCCGCGCAGCGCCTCGGCCCGGGCCAGGCGCGCATCGGCCGCGGCAAGCTGCGGCCCGGCCGCCGCGATGACGGGCAGCGCCTGGCCGAGCAGGTCGCCCCCGCCGGACTGCCCCAGCAGGTCGCTGACGGGCAGCAGGGCATCGAGCGCCTGGCGGCCGCCGCCAGCCAGCTCGATCCCCATCTCCAGCAGGGGCGGCGCGGCGCGCACGGTCGGCCCCACTTCGGGCAGCCAGCCCAGCCGCGGCGCGATCCAGAGGAACGGTCGTGCCGCGGCCCGCGTCGCCGTCAGGTGTGCCTCCAGGTTTGCCAGGCTCGCGCGGAGGGCCGGCAGCGCGTCCGGCTTCGGATCCTCGGCCAACGCCTGCAACTGCTGCAGGTCGGCCAGGGCCAGCCGCCCTTGCGTGGCCGCGCGGTAGGCGCTCCAGCCGAGGTAGGCCGCGGCGAGGAGGAGCAGGATGAGAAGTAGGATGAGAAGTGGTTTAGATTTCATCGAATTCCTATGATGCAACGCGGGAGACCTGTCAAGCCGACTTTTAGTCCCCCAGCGCCTTCAACAGCGCTTCCCGCGCGTCCGCGTAATATAGGATCATCAGCTTCATCGCCATCTCGTCCGACAGCTCGTTGAGTTGCCGGCGGGCGGAGATAGGAATGAGCAGCATGGACGCGCCTTTCTCGATCGCCAGTTCCGCGACGTTGACCGCATTGTACACCGGGTCAATGCCGCCGCCCAAGTTGAGCGCGCCGACGGCGATCAGGCCGCCCTTGAGGCTTTTGCCCAGCAGCGCGCTGCAGAAAGCCAGCAGCGCGGGCAGGCCCAGGAACGCGCCGCTCTTGGCCGCGTCGAAGGCGCGCAACTGCACGGTGAACTCGTGCAGCCGCGGGTCGCGGTCGCCGACGAGATCGCGGGCGCGCATGACCAGGTTCTGCTCGCCGTACTTGATGCTTTCGCGGAACGGTCCCGGCGCGGGGAAGTTGACGATGCGCACGCCGCCGCCTGGCCCGACGTTGACATCCACGCGGTACAGGCCGGCACC
>CAZYHE010000328.1:0-5735 GCA_964647225.1 uncultured Anaerolineales bacterium | reverse complement strand
GCTCCACTATTTCATCCACAAGGTGCATGATCGGATGGTGTTGCGCATCCCGCGGCCGCGGGTGGTTGTGGGCATCCCCAGCGGTGTCACCGAAGTGGAAAAACGCGCCGTGTATGACGCGACGATCAGCGCGGGCGCACGCGAGGCGTATCTGATCGAAGAACCGATGGCCGCGGCGATCGGCGCCGGGCTGCCCGTGTCCGACGCGCGGGGGAGCATGATCATTGACATCGGCGGCGGCACGACGGAAGTGGCCGTCACGTCGCTGGGCGGCATCGTGGTGGCGCGCTCGATCCGCGTCGCCGGCGACGAGATGGACGAGGACATCATCAACTATGCCCGGCAGAAGTACAATCTGCTGATCGGCGAGCAGATGGCGGAATCGGTCAAGATCGAAGCCGGGTCGGCCTATCCGCTCGACGAGGAGTTGATGGTGGTGCTGCGCGGGCGCAACCTGATCACCGGGCTGCCGGAGGCGATTGACGTGAGCAGCGTCGAACTGCGCGAGGCGCTCCGCAATTCCGTGGGGGTCATCGTGGATACCGTGCGCCAGGCGATTGACGAGACGCCGCCCGAACTGATCTCCGACATGATGCAGCACGGCATCGCGCTGGCGGGCGGCGGCGCCCTGCTGAAGGGGCTGGCCCAACGCCTGACCGAAGAGACCCGGATGCGGGTCTACGTCGCCGATGACCCGCTGAGCTGCGTGGCGCGCGGGGCCGGCAAGGTGCTGGAGGATTTCGACGCGCTCCAGGCCACGCTGGCCAGTATGCAGCGCGGCAGCACGCTTCATTAAGAAGATTGCAGAAGTCGGAATGCAGAACGCAGAATAGCGAATGCGTCAACCCGTCACCGTATTTTGCATTCTGCATTTTACATTCTGCATTTGTGGCTTATTATGACTCGTGTTTCTGGTCGCACCTTCCTGTTTTTCCTGCTGGCAGCCGTGTGCATGGTGCTGCTGATCCTCTCATCCTCCGACCGTCTTGGCCCCGTCGAGGGCGTCGTCATGACCGCCGGCCGGCCGTTCCTGATCACTTTCAGCGGGATCGGCCGGCAGATCACCAACCTCGTCAACACGGCCCGCGACCTGGCGACGTTGCGCGCCCGCAACAACCAGTTGCAGACGGTGGTGGATACACTGACGATTGACAATCTGCGTCTGAAGGAGATCGAGGCCGAAAACGAGCGCCTACGCAGCCTGCTCCGTTTTGCGCAGCTCAACCCGAACTACGATTTCCGCGGCGGCCAGGTGATCGCCCGCGTCATCAGCAAGAACCCGAGCAACTATCTCGCCGCCATCACCCTGGATCTCGGCGCCGAACACGGCATCAAGCCGGGGATGCCAGTCGTCACCGAACGGGGCCTGGTGGGGCGCATCCACAAGGTCGGCCCGCTCTCCGCCACGGTGCTGCTCATCACCGATCCCAGCAGCGGCGTGCCGGCGCTCATCCAACGCAACCGGCTGGTGGGGGTGGTGAACGGCCGGGCCGGCGGCGCGCCGGTGATGGATTACATCCCGCAGGACGCCGAGATCACGGTCGGCGATTTGATCATCACGTCGGGCCTGGGGGGCGAGTTCCCGAAGAACCTGGTCATCGGTCAAGTCGTCGAGGTCCGGCAGCGCGACTACGAAATGTTCCAGCAGGCGACGATCCGCCCGACCGTCAATTTCGACCGGCTGGAATTCGTCCAGGTCATCACCAACTTCCGGCCACTGCCGAACCAGCCGGACGAATCCGACAGCGTGGGCTGACCAGCATGGCAAACCGCACACAGCGGCGCTTCCGGCTGAACCGCCGCGACCTGACCGGCCTCTATCTGACCGCGGCAGTCCTGACGCTGGCGGTGTTGGCGCAGGCCACGCTACTGACGCGCATCCGCCTGGGCGGGGCCTCACCCAATCTGCTCCTGGTGATCGTGGTGTGCTGGAGCCTGCTCCGCGGGCAGACCAACGGCGTGCTGTGGGGCTTCGCCGGTGGGCTGGGGCTGGATCTGGTGGCCGGGCTGCCGCTCGGCACATCGGCCCTGGCGCTGATGGTCACCTGCCCGCTGACCGTCCTGGGCAAGGACAGTGTCTTTCCCGGCAGCCTGACGTTGCCGGCGCTGCTCGTCGCGCTGGCGACGCCGGTCTTCGGCTGGGTGGTTTTGCTGACGAAAAGCGTGCTCGGCCTGCCGGTAGACTGGCTGGCGAGCACCCTCTACATCATCGGGCCGGAGCTGGCGCTGAACCTGGCGCTGACCCCGGTGGTGTACCCGGTGCTGCGGTGGCTGGCGTTGCAGGCGCGTGCCGGGCATATGGGATGGTAAAGTCATGAGATCGGGCGTTGGGCGGTCTGAAGCACGGCTGATGCTCTGGCGCGGGGTGGTCATCCTCGTCGTGGCCCTGATGGTCACGCGCCTCTGGCAGCTTCAGATGGTCCAGGGGGAGTCGTACCGGATTCGCGCAGATCGCAACCGCTTTCGCGAAGTGGCGGTCGCGGCCCCGCGCGGGGTGATGTACGACCGCAACGGCCAGATCCTGGCGCGCAACCGGCCCAGTTTCACCGTCGCAGTGGTGCCCGGCGACCTGCCGAAGACAAAAGAGGGCGAACCGGACGCCGCCGCCGAGAGCGCCGTGCTCGACCGGCTCCTGACGCTGCTCGCCCAAGAGCCGCCCGCCCTGCGGCCCACGCCGACGCCCACCGCGTCGCCGACGCCGGCCGCCGGCGCGGCCACCCGGACACCCGCGACCAAAGTGCTGACAGCCACGCTGGAAATCCCCGACCGCCAACCCTGGTACATGCCGCGCACCGCGATCGAGAAGGCCGTACAGGAAGGCCGGCTGGGCGGCGCCTACCGGCCCGTCGAAATTGCCCGCTACATCAACGAAGCGACCGCTTTCCTGGTGGCCCAGGATGCGGTGAACCTCCCCGGCGTCATGCTTCAGCTCGATCCGATCCGCGACTATCCCAGCGGCAGCCTCACGTCGCATCTGGTCGGCTACATGGGGCATATCCCGGAAACAAAGGTGGCCGAGTACAAGGCCCAAGGCTACGCGACCAATGCGCAGGTCGGCCTGACCGGGGTGGAAGCCACGTTCGAGCACGAGCTGCGCGGCAAACCGGGCCGGCAGACGATCGAGGTAAATGTCAATGGCCGGCGCATCCGCACCGTGGGCCAGATCGAGCCGGCCGTGCCCGGCCACAACCTGGTGCTGACGCTCGATCTCGACTTGCAGCGCGCCGCCACCGCCGCCCTCCAGGAGGCGCTCGACAAGTCGAGCGGCTTCACAAAGGCGACCCAGGGCGTGGCGATTGTCCTCGATCCACGCAACGGCAAGGTGCTGGCCCTGATCAGCCTGCCGAGCTACGACAACAACCTGTTTGCCAAGGGGGTCACGGCCGAGGCGTGGCAGACGCTGGTGACTGATCCTGACCTGCCGATGTTCGATCAGGCCATCGGCGGGCAATACCCGCCCGGCTCGATCTTCAAACCGATCGTCGCTTCGGCCGCTTTACAAGAAGGGGTCATCAACGCGCGCACGCTGCTCGGCGATGGGTGGGACGGCGTCAACGATGGCGTCATCTGGCTGCCGAACCAATACATGCCCTGGGATCGCACCAAAGACCAGCCATTCTACTCCTGGAACGCCAAACAGGGGTTCGGCTGGGGCAAGATCGGCGTTCGAGACGCGCTGGCGGTGTCGGACGACATCTTTTTCTACCAGTTGGGCGGCGGCTACCTGGAGATCTTCCGGGGGGTCGGCGTGGACGCCATCGGCTACTACGCCAAACAGTTCGGCCTGGGCGAGGGCACCGGGATCGAGCTGCCGGGCGAAGGCCGCGGGCTGATCCCCGACGGCAAATGGAAGCGCCTGAACTACGCCGAGCCGTGGCTCACCGGCGACACTTACAACATGAGCATCGGCCAGGGCTTCGTGCTGGCGACCCCGCTCCAGATGGCGAACTCCGTCGCGGTGGTCGCCAACCGCGGCTACCTCTACCGGCCGCAACTGGTGGATCACATCACCGATGCCGAGGGCCAGGTCGTGCGGCCCTTCCAACCCGACCTGCGCCGCGAAGTCGCCGTGGACGCGGCGCATCACGACACCGTGCGCGAGGGCATGTACGGCGTCGTGAACTGGCCCCAGGGCACCGCGCCCAACGTGCGCATCCCGGGCGTCGCCGTGGCCGGCAAGACCGGCACCGCCGAATACTTCCGCGATTGGGACAAAGACGGCCTGGCGGATCGGGACGCCAAGGGCAACCTGCCGACGCACGCCTGGTTTTTTGCGTTTGCACCGTATCAGGATCCCGAAATCGCCGTGACCGTCTTCGTCGCGAACGGCGGCGAAGGCTCATCGGTGGCGGCCCCGGTGGCGGCCAAGATCCTGCGCGCCTACTTCAAGATAGATGCGCCCGCCCCCACGTCGCCCCCCCCCCGCCCCCCCTGCGCCAACGAAGACGCCGGGGACGTCTACCCGGGCCGGAGGCTGAGCGATGCGACGCATCTTCTGGCGGCGATTCGACTGGCTGCTCCTCGGCCTCGTGCTGATCTTGAGCGGCTTCGGGGTGCTGATGATCGCCAGCGCGCTGGCCGGCAACGAGGTGCTGGCCGCGTGGCCCCTGCGCCAGGCCGGCTTCCTGGCGATCGGCCTAGTTCTGCTCTTCCTGGCCGCAGCGGTGGACTACCGGCTCCTGCCCAGCATCACCTACGTGATCTACGCGCTGCTGCTGGCGGCCCTGGTTGCGATCGCCATCATCGGCACGGTCGCGGGCGGCGCGCAGCGCTGGCTGACCCTCGGTGAGTTCCTGCTTCAGCCTTCGGAGCTGATCAAGCTCGGCGTGATCCTGGTGCTTGCCCACTTCCTGTCGACGCGCGAAGAAAAGATGGAGAGCTTCCTGACCCCGGTGCTGGGCATCCTGCTGCTGGCGCCGGCCGTTGTGCTCATCTTCCTGCAGCCCAACCTGGGCACCGCCCTGGTGCTGCTCGTCATCGGCGGGACGATGTTCTTCGTGGGCGGGCTGCGCTGGCGGCACATCGTCGTGCTGGGCGGCCTCGCCGCGGCGGCCGGCGTCTTCGCCTGGCAATATCTGCTCCAGGACTACATGCGGGATCGGGTCATGATGTTCGTCAACCCATCGGCGGCGACCGTGGCCGACCGCTACAACGTGGATCAGGCGATGATCAGCATCGGGTCGGGCGGCTGGCTGGGCCGGGGCCTCTTCCGCGGCTCGCAGAGCCAGCTCCACTTCCTGCGCATCCGGCACACCGACTTCATCTTCTCGGTCACAGCCGAGGAGTTGGGCTTCGTGGGCGCGGTGCTGCTGATCCTGCTGCTGGCGTTCCTGCTCTTGCGGCTGCTCCGCATCGCCAGCATCGCCCGCGACAGCTATGGCCGGCTGATCGTCAGCGGCGTGACCGCGATGATCATGTTCCAGATGCTCGTGAACATCGGGATGAACCTGAGCCTGCTGCCCGTGACCGGCCTGCCGCTACCCTTCGTCAGTTACGGCGGCAGCGCGCTGTGGACCCTGCTCATCGGCATCGGGCTGACCGAAAGCGTGGCGATGCGCTACCGGAAGATCGAATTCGAATAGTCGAGAGGAAACCAACCATGACCACCCCCCGCCCCGTCCGCGTACGCATGGCGCCCAGCCCAACCGGATATTTCCACCTGGGCAGCGCCCGCACGGCGCTGTTCAACTGGCTCTATGCCCGCCACACCGGCGGCACATTCATCCTGCGCATCG
>CAZYHE010000327.1:0-5776 GCA_964647225.1 uncultured Anaerolineales bacterium | reverse complement strand
GACGTGCGGACACTGGAGACGGTGTTCAATCAGTTGGCGACGGCGGCGTGAATGCAGAATGATGAGTGATGAATGGCGGTAGACCCCGTATTCATCACTCATCACTCATCATTCATCACTGGTTTCGTCGAGGGATTGTATGAAACAGACTCTATCAATCACCCGCAAAGAGCTTTCCATCTACTTCGGCTCGCCGATGGCGCTGATCTTTATCGGCGCGTTCCTGGCCGCGACCCTCTTTGCGTTTTTCTGGGTAGATACCTTTTTTGCGCGCGGCATCGCGGATGTGCGTCCGCTGTTCCGGTGGATGCCCGTGCTGCTGATCTTCCTCGTGGCGGCGCTCACCATGCGGCAGTGGAGCGAGGAGCAGCGCGCCGGCACGCTGGAGGTGCTGCTGACGCTGCCGGTGAACAAGGCGCAACTCGTGCTGGGCAAATTCCTGGCGGTGATGGCGCTTGTGGCGTTGGCTCTCGCACTCACAATCCCGTTGCCCATCACGGTCTCGTTGATCGGCGCCCTGGACTGGGGGCCGGTGATCGGCGGCTACCTGGCCGCGCTCCTGCTCGCCGCCGCCTATGCCGCGGTCGGCCTCTTCATCTCTTCGCGCACCGACAACCAGATCGTGGCGCTGATCGCCACGGTGCTGCTGGGCGGCGTCTTCTACCTGATCGGCGCGGCGGGCGTCACCGACTTCGTGGGCGGGACGGTCGGCGGGCTGCTGCGCAGCCTGGGCACCGGCAGCCGCTTCGAGAGCATCGAGCGCGGGGTGATTGACCTGCGCGACCTGGTCTATTATCTGTCGCTCACCGCCATCTTCCTGGCCCTGAACATCCTTTCGGTGGACAGCAAACGCTGGAGCCGGGGGGCGGCCAGCGTCGCCTATCGTCGCGGGATGGCCTTCACCTCCGGCCTGGTGATCGCCAACCTGCTGCTGGTCAATCTGTGGCTCTACCCGCTGAGCGTCCTGCGCCTCGATCTGACCGCGGGCCGCGAATACAGCCTCTCGCGCACCACCGCTGACCTGTTGGGGGGCCTGCAAGAGCCGCTGACGCTCCGCGCCTTCGTGAGCGAGAAGACGCACCCGCTGCTGGCGCCGCTCGTGCCGCAGCTCAGCGATCTGCTGCGCGAATACGAGATCGCGGGCCGGGGCAAGGTCAGCATCGAGGTGGTGGATCCGACCAAAGACCCCGACAAGGAGGTCGAGGCCAACCAGACCTACGGCATCCAGCCGACCCCGTTCCAGATCGCCGGCCGCTACGAGGCGTCGGTCATCAACAGCTACTTCGACGTGCTCGTGCGCTACGGCGACCAGAACACCGTGCTGAGCTTCCGCGACCTGATCGAGGTGCAGTCGCGGCGTGACGGCCAGCCCGACGTGCGTTTCCGCAACCTGGAATACGATCTGACCCGCGCGATCAAAAAGGTGGTCTACGGCTTCCAGAGCATTGACAATGTCCTGGCCTCGCTGAGCGCGCCGGCCAAGTTGATGCTGGTCGTCACCCCCGACACCTTGCCGGCGGAGTTGAAAGACGCGCCGGACATCGTGAAGAAGATCGGACAGGAGTTTCAGGCCAAGTCGGCCGGCAAGTTCAGCTTCGAGCTGGTCAACCCGGACGTGCCCGGCGCAACGATCACCCGCCAGAAGATGGTGGACACCTACAAGCTGCGGCCGATCTCCGCCTCGCTCTTCTCGTCGCAGACCTATTACATGGATATGCTGCTTCAGATGGGCGACCCTTCGGCTGGCTCAGGGCAAGTCAAGACGCAGGTCTTGGCTCCAGAGGGCGAGCTGACCGAAGCGAGCGTGCGCACCGCGGTCGAGTCCGCGCTCAAGCGTTCCACTTCCGGCTTCTTGAAGGTGGTCGGTTGGTACACGCCACAGCCGCAGCAGAGCCAGAACGTCTTCGGACAAATGCAGCAGGACATCGAAACCTGGCAGCGCGCCCAACAGCAGTTGACCGGCGACTACACCGTGCGCAGCGTGGATTTGGCGAGCGGGCAGGTGCCGTCGGACGTGGATGTGCTGGTGCTCATCGCGCCGCGCGACTTGGATGATCGGGCGCGTTTCGCGGTGGATCAATACCTGATGCGCGGCGGCTCGGTGATCGTCGCGGCCGGCAGCTACGGCCTGACGGTGGATCCGCTCGGCCAGAACCTGGCGCTCAAGCCGGTGGCGGGCGGCCTAGCCGAACTGCTCGACAGCTACGGCATCCGCATCGAAAACTCCCTGGTGATGGATCCGCAGAACGAGCCATTCCCGGTGCAGGTGGATCGGCCCCTCGGCAACACCGTCGTGCGCGAGATGCAGGCGGTCAACTACCCGTTCTTCGTGGATGTGCGGCCCGACGGCATGGACAAAGCCAGCCCGATCGTCGGCCAGCTCGCCGCGGTGACGCTGAACTGGGCTTCGCCGCTCACCGTGGATGCGGCGAAGAACAAGGATCGCCAGGTGTCGGTGCTGCTCAAGTCGTCCGTCAACGCGTGGCTGCGCACCACCCCAGACATCCAGCCGAACCTCAAGCAATATCCGGGGGTCGGTTTTGCGGTGGAGGGGGATCGCTCGTCGCGGCCGTTGGCGGTCTCGGTGCGCGGCGCGTTCAAGAGCGCGTTCAAGGGCAAGCCCGTCCCGGCGGCCGACGGTTTAAACCGTCAACCGCCGGCCTCCGGCCAGCAGGCCCCCGCGGCCACGCCGACCCCCGCGCCGCAGACGGGCAGCGTCATCGAGTCGTCGCCCGACACCGCCCGGCTGGTCGTGATCGGCAGCAGCGACTTCCTGACCGACATCGTCTTCCAGATTTCCGGCAGCATGTCGGGCGACCGCTACCTGAACAGCCTGAAGCTGCTCCAAAACGCGGTGGATTGGTCGGTGGAAGACCTCGACCTGCTCGGCATCCGCGCCCGCGGCACCTCGGCCCGCGTGCTCAAGCCGATGGAAGCCGGCGATCAGACGATCTGGGAAGTGTTGAACTACGGCATCGCGCTGGCCGCGCTGATCGTGATCGGCGTGGTCTGGGTGGTGCGCCGGCGCAACGAGCGGCCGATGGCGCTGGAGCAGCGATAGATTCGTCGGGTGTCTCACCGATAGAAAGGAACACGGATGTCGTTTGATACAGACTGTTGTTTGACACGCCCATAATAAGAGGAAACAAGATGACACGATTGCATCAAGTCTTAATTGGTCTTTTGGTTATACAATTGATCCTGGTGGGCCTGGTCTTCTTCCTGCCCAAGCCGGGCCAGGCGGCCGCGACGCCGCTGCTCGGCGTGACCAAAGCCGAGGAGATCACCTCGTTGACGATCCGCGACGACAAGGGGGCGAGCATCAAGCTGGCGAAGGGCGCGGCCGGCTGGATTCTGCCCGACGCGGGCGATTTCGCGGCCGACAGCGCCAAGATCACGCCGGTGACGGTCAAGCTGGCCGCGCTCAAGGCGGGGCGGTCGGTGGCGCAGAACGAGGCCAACTTCAAGCGGCTGCAAGTGGCGGATGACACCTTCCAGCGCAAGATCGAGATCGGCACGTCCGGGGGCACGAGCTACACCCTCTATCTCGGCAGCAGCGCGGGCGGCCGCGCCACCCATGCCCGGCTGAGCGGACAGAAAGACGTTTACATCGCGTCCGACCTGGCACCCTTCGACCTGAACGCGGACGCCGCGTCGTGGATCAACGCCAGCTACGTGGAAGTGGCGCAAGCCGACGTGACGAGCCTGACGTTGAAGAACGCGCAGGGCCAGTTCGTCTTCGCGAAGAACGCGCAGGGGCAATGGACGATGCAGGGCCTCGCTCCGGGCGAGCAGTTTAGCACGAACAACTTCACGACGGTGCTGACTTACGCCAGCAGCCTCCGCATGACGCGGCCGCTTGGCAAGAGTGACCAGCCCGCTTATGGCATGGCGCAGCCCGCCGCGGTCGTCACGCTCAAGACGAAGAAGGACGCCCAGGAGAAGACCATCACCCTGACGATCGGCGCGAAGGACACGGCGGATAATACCTACATCGTCAAGTCCTCCGAGTCGCCATACTACGTCAAGGTGGCGGACTATTCGGTGAGCGAGCTGGTGACGCGGGGCAAGGCGAACTTCCTGCAGCAGCCGGCGCCGGGGGCGACGTCAACACCGAAACCGTAACGCGACACTGACCTGACAGGCCGTCGCGGTCTGTCAGGTCGGCGAGATGATTCACATCCCCCACACCGAAATCGGCAAGTCGCGATAGACCTGTTCCTGTCGGAAAATCTTCTCTGTCCACGGCTTGCCCGGTGTGCGATCGAAGATGACCAGGTGCGCCTGATCCGCGCCGCACCGATCGGCGTACTCCCAAGTTTGCGCCAGGCCATCGGCGATCGTGCCTTCCAGCGCGCCATAGCGAATTTTTAACTCGATCACGCCGCGCTGTACGCCTCCTGGATGGGGCCAGATCACCAGCAGATCGGTGCGTCGGCGGCCCAGACCGTATTCGCGCTCGATGCGTCCACCGCCGTTGACGATCCGCTGCAGGAATGCCTGCAGGAGCAACTGCGGGCCAGCCTCCTTGTAGGCGAAGCGTTCGATCCAGCTTTCGACGTGCTCGCGGAAGAATTGCTGGAATTCCGCCAGCAGCTTGGATAGATCGAGACGGCCATCGGCGCGGACATACCAGGCCGGCTCGACCGTGATGCCCATTTGGGGTTCCCACGCCAGCTCGCGCGGGATGATTTCCTGATAGATGCGGTTGGCGATCTGCAAATGGCCGGGGCGATCTTGCTGCACCAGGCCCAGGTCTATGACGTACTGGACGTCGGCGGCCCGCAAGTCCTGTTCGAACGCCTCGCCTTGCAAGATCGGTTCGATGACCCGCCGCACCCGATCTTCCTTGAGCTTGTCGGCCAACTGATCCAGGTGCGTTTCGCGGCGCAGGATGAGATTCTCCTTAGCCTCGAAGACCATCGCGGCCGTGATCGGCCGCGACCGGTCGCGGCCCTCACGCATATCGAAGCAAACCTCATAGCCCAAGGCGTTGACCAGCCACGGCTGGCCGGAAGTCAGCTCCCAAACCGTATCCATCGCGGCCGGCTCGAAGACCTGGCCGGTCTCTCTCTTGTGTTGGTCATAGAGTCGCCCAACTTCGGTCTGGCTGAAATCGCCCAGCCGCAGCGACGCGGCCTTGATATTGAACGCGCTCCCGCCGGTGATCTGCGCTTTTTCGCGGTCGGAGTGAATGCGATAATCACGCACATCGCGCACGCCGCAGAGCAGCACGGTGGCGGGGAAGTGAGCTGGCCGCGTGTCGTAGCCGGCGCGCAACTGCCGGAGCACCGCGATCAGGGTATCGCCCACCAGGGAATCAATCTCATCTATCAACAACACCAGCGGCCGGGGATCGGCTTCGGCCCAGCGGGTCAACAGGACGTTCAGGGCATCGAAGCCGCCGCGTTGACGCAGGATTTCTTCCCAGGCCTCGCCTGGAAAAAGGTCATTGAGATGGATGCGGGCGCGTTCCCCCAGCCGGCTCAGGATGGCCTTCATGCCGGCTTCCACGTTTTCGCGGGCGGCCTGCGCGCCTTCGACGTTCACGTAGACCGCGCGGTAAGCCTCGTCCCGGTTCAGATGCGCCATCAACGCCAACAGACAGGTGGTCTTGCCCGTCTGCCGCGGCGCGTGGAGGACGAAATACTTCCGCTGCGCGATCAGCGTCATCACTTCGGCCAAGTCGAAGCGTTCCAGCGGCGGCAAGCAATAGTGATCGGCGCAGTTGACCGGCCCGGCGGTATTGAAGTAACGCATGGGTTCTCGATTCCTT